>NZ_JBEXZS010000017.1:0-31678 GCF_040593685.1 Methylobacterium sp. EM32
TCCGCCGGGACCGCCGGGCGGGCCGGCCTCGCCGCGGGGTCCCGGCGGACGCGGCGGGCGCCCGCCGACCTCGACCAGGCTGTCCGGGCCCGTCCCGAGGGCGCGCACCTCCACCACCGTGCCGAGCGGGCTCCTCGCCACCGCCCCCCGGAGGCTGACGCTCTGCCCGGCCCGCAGGGTCGCGCTCAGGCGCGCCGCCTCGTGCGGCGGCATCCGCAGGATGGTGCCGTCGTCGAGGAGCGCACCGTTCACCTCGCCCCGGCGCCCGTGCAGCAGGGCCGCGATGCGGCCGCTCATCACCGTCTCGTCAGCGGCGGGCTCCGGCGGTCCGAGGGTGGTGAGGGTGGCCCCCGTCGCCTCGTTGCGGATCGAGGCGCCGTCGACGAGGGGCAGCGCCCGGGCGCGCATGCCGCGCACCGACACTTGATCACCCGGCCGGACCGTGAACACCACTGCCCCCGACATCCGCGGCGGCAGCTTCACCTCGGTGCCGTCGGTGAGGATCAGGCCGTCGACGTCGCCCCTCGGGGTGAGGGTGTACTGCTTCACGATCCCCTTCGTTTCCGGCAGGGTTCCGGGATCCCAGACCGAGTTCTCCTGCGCCACGGCCGGCAGGCTCGAGAGGATCGCGGCCGCGAGGCCCGCCGCCAGATCGCGGTGCAGGCGGCGGTGCTTAGCCATCGTCATGGATGTCGCTTCGTCTGCGCCGGCGACCGGCCGGCTCAGCAGCTCCCTGACAACTCCCGTGCCAAGTGCCAAACCCTTGCCGAATCTCAGGAACCTTGCGTCAGAGGAAGGATCGACCGTCGGGATTCGCGACATCCTCCGTCGGGTTTTCCGACACCTCCCCGTCGCGCAGGCCGTAGCGCTCGATCTTGGCGTAGAGGAGCTGGCGCTGGATGCCGAGGCTCTTGGCGGCGCGCGCCCGGTTGCCGCCGCTCTCGCGCAGGGCCCGGCGGATCATCGCCGCCTCGAGCCGCGCCACCGCGCCCGGCAGGTCGCCGTCGAGCCAGGCCGGCAGGACCGTGTCAGAACCCGGCACCTCCCCCGGGAGAGCCAGGCCCGAGAGGCCTAGATCGCTCGCCCCGATCACCGCGCCTCGGGCCAGCACCGCCGCCCGCTCGATCACGTTGCGCAACTCGCGCACGTTGCCGGGCCAGGGGTGGCGCATCAGCGCGGCGGCGGCCTCCGCCCCAAGGCGTTTCGGCCCGGCGCCGCTCGCGCACAGGAAGTGTTCGGCGAGCGCCAGGATGTCGGCGAGGCGCTCGCGCAGGGGCGGCAGGGTGATCGGCACGACGTTGAGGCGGTAGAACAGATCCTGGCGGAAGCCCCCCTCCGCCACGAGGCGCGGCAGGTCGCGGTGGGTCGCCGCCACCACCCGGACGTTCACCGGCGCGGGCCGGCCGCCGACCGGCGTCACCACCCGCTCCTGGAGCGCCCGCAGGATCTTGGCCTGCATCGACGGGGGCATGTCGCCGATCTCGTCGAGGAAGAGCGTGCCGCCATCAGCCTCCCGGAAGGCCCCGGGCCGGTCCTGGATCGCCCCCGTGAAGGCGCCGCGCAGGTGGCCGAACAGCTCGCTCTCGAGGAGGTCGGCGGGAATCGCCGCGCAGTTCACCGGCACGAAAGGGCGGTTGCGCCGCCGGCCATGGGCGTGGAGGGTGCGGGCCGCCACCTCCTTGCCGGTGCCGGTCTCACCCTGGAGCAGCACCGTCGCGTCGCTGTCGGCGGCGAGTCCCACGGCCTTCTGGACCCGCCGCATCGCCTCGCTGGAGCCGATCAGGGAGGAGGGCGCCGCCGGGACCGCGGCGTCCGCCACCCCGGAGGCCGAGAGGGCCAGCATGCCGCCGATGAGCCCGGCGAGCTCGGCCCGGCCGACCGGCTTCGTCAGGTGGTCGTAGGCGCCGAGCCGCATCGCCTCGATGGTGTTCTCGGCGCTGGCATAGGCCGTCAGCACGGCGACCGGCGGCGGAAGCGGCCCGGCGCGCAGGCGCTGGAGCACCGCCATCCCGTCGAGGTCGCCGGGCATGCGCAGGTCGAGGAGCACCGCGGCGATCCCCGGATCGGCCGCAACCCGCGCCAACGCCTCGGCGCCCGACGCGGCGAGGACCGGAGTGTGGCCGAGGTCGCCCACCGTCTCGGCCAGCCCCTCGCGCAAGGCCGGGTCGTCGTCGACGATCAGGATGCGGGCGGGGTCGGCGGGGAGGCGGTCCATGGCAGATCGAGCTCGAAGGTCGCGCCGGGACCCGGTGCGTCAGGAGGTGGGGCGGCGAGCCGCGCCTGTCCACCATGGGCGCGGGCGATCTCGCGCACGATCGCGAGGCCGAGCCCGGTCCCGTCCTGGCGGCCGGTGACGAAGGGATCGAACAGGCGGGCCTTGAGGGCGTCGGGGACGCCCGGTCCCTGGTCCGTCACGCGGATCCGCAGACGGTCGCCCTCCCGTCCGCCCGAGAGCCGCACCACGCTCCCCGCCGGGCTGTGCTGGACCGCGTTGAGCACGAGGTTGTCGAGGGCGCGGCGGATCTGGCCGGCATCGAGGAGCGGGCGCTCGGGGTTCACCTCTGCCACCGTGATCGCCGTTCCTCGCGCCCGGGCCAGATCCTCGTGGAGATGGGCGCAGTCGCGAAAGATGAGGCCGAGATCGGTGGGGGCGAGCACCGGGCGCCGCGGCTGGGTCAGGCTCAGGAGGTCGCGCAGCAGCCGGTCCAGGCGGGCGACCTGGTCGAGCACGAGGTCGAGGGCCGCGCGGCCCCGGGCCGGATCGGCGCTCGCCAGCGCGTTCTCAGCCTTGAGCCGGATCGCCGCCAGGGGGTTGCGGATCTCGTGGGCGATGCCGGCCGTGAGCTGGCCGAGCGCGGCGAGCCGCTCGGCCTCCGCGGCGCGGTGGCGAGCGGCGGCGAGGCGGGTGCCGGCGGCGTTCAGCGCCTCGACCAGCCGGTCGAGCTCACGCAGGCCGGTCGGGGCGAGGTGGGGCAGGTCGCCGTGGGAAAGGTCGTCCCCTTGCGGGACATCGGCTGCGTCGCGCCCGAGCTGGCTCTCCAGCCGGGCGATGCGCCGGCCGAGCAGCAGCAGGAGCCGCCCGAGGAGCAAGGCCGAGCCGAGAACGGTGGCGGCGAGGAAGCCGAAACCGGCGACGAGCTGGCCGTAGGCCCGGCCCTGGTCGGTGTAGACCCGCGCCATGGTCCAGGCCGTCGCTCCCTGGATCGGGCCGCGCAGGGGGCAGCCCTGCACCACCAGGGTCTGGGTGCGGGAGGCGCGCCGCGTCGCCACCGGCCGGTCGATGCTCAAGGATTCGGCATTGACGCGGCGGATCGTGTCGATCTCGGCCGCGGGCAGGTCGGTCTTCGGCCCGGTGCCCTCGTAGGTCGGGAACGCGTAGGCCGCCGAGCCGGCCGACGCGGTCCAGATCCCGCCTTCGACCCCCGGATGGCTGGCGAGCGCCGTCACCACCACGTCGGTCAGCTGGCCCTTCAGGGCGTCGTCGATCTCCGTGACGCTGCCGGTCCAGCCGGCGCCGAAGAACGCGAACCGGTCGCCGATCTCGCGGCAGGCGCGGGCGACCTGGAGCTCGGCCTGGGCGACCTGGACGGCGGCGGACTGGGTGTAGAACTCGACGAGCAGGTAGGCGGTGGCCGCCGCCGAGGCGAGGAGCAGGATCCAGAGCGCGAGGAGATGGGCGCGAAGGGAGCGGAGGCGGGGAGGCATGGGAGGACGGGGGCGGGCGGCTCTCGCGGAGACGACGGGAGTGGAGAAGACTTGGTGTGGAGGAGGATCTCTTGGAGAAGGATCTCTTGGAGGAGGACCTCTTGGGCGCGGCACGCTCTTCTCCCATACGCTCCCGTCCGCGCAAGCTGCCGGGCGTGCCGCAGGTCCCCGATGGATCGTCCGGAGGGCGACGCAGCGTCAGGCGCGTCGGCGCGCCCAGCGACCGGGATGGCCCGTCCCGGCCTTGGCCCGGACATAATCGTCGCCCCAACCGGACGGACCCGACGACGTCCGTCCTGCGCCCGCGAGAACACGATCATTTCGGCCCTCGTCCTCTCCCGTCTTCGCGCCGGCGTCGTCGCAAGCCCGCTCCCGTTCCTCGCGAGATACGGCATCGCATCGCTGGCGGTCGTGGCCGTCGCCTTGCTGCGCTTCGCGCTGTTCGCCGAGTTCGCCCCGTGGTTCCTGTTCACGCCCGCCGTCGTCGTGGTCACCCTGACGCTGGGGGGCGGGGCCGGGATGTGGGCCACGCTGCTGTCGACCCTGTGCGCCGGCTCCGTGCTCCTCGACGTTCCGCCGAGGGGCGTCCTCTCGCCGACGCAATGGGCCGCCTCCGCATTCTACGCCGTGACCACGTCCGGCCTCGTCGGGCTCGTGGTCGCCCTGAGGCGGGCGCTCCTCGACTCGGACGCGGCGCGGCGGGATCTGGTGCGTGCCGCGACGACCGCGGCGGAACGCGAGGCCTTCCTGGAGAGCGTGCTGTCCAGCTCGACCGATTGCATCAAGGTTCTCGACCTGGACGGCAAGCTCGCCTTCATGAGCGAGGGCGGCCAGAACGTGATGGAGGTCAGCGACTTCAACGCCATCGCCGGATGCCCGTGGCCCGACTTCTGGACCGGCAGCGGACATGCCGAGGCGGTGGCGGCGGTGCAAGGCGCGCGCGAGGGGCACTCGGCCAGCTTCGTAGGACGGGCCGGCACCCTGCGGGGCACGCTCAAATGGTGGCACGTCGCGGTCAGCCCGATCCTCGGCCCGGACGGCGCGCCGCACAGCATCCTGTCGGTGTCGCGGGACATCACGGCCCTGCGCGAGAGCGAGGAGGAGCGGGACCGATTCGTCCGGCTGGCCGAGAACAGCACGGACTTTATCGGCATGGCGCATGTCGACGGTCGGATGTTCTACATGAACGACGCCGCGCGGCGACTGGTCGGGCTGGACGGGGCGGAGATCCCCACGCTCCGCATCACGGACTTCTTCCCGCCCGAGGATGCCTCCACGGTCGCGGGCGAGGTGCTGCCGGCGGTGGTGAGGGACGGCCACTGGGTTGGCGAGCTGCGCTTCCGCCATTTCGTCACGGGCGAGCTGATCCCCGTCCTCCACTCGGTTTTCCCGGTGACCGACCCGGACGGCAGGACGCTCGGCTACGGCACCGTGACCCGCGACTTCCGCGCCCGCAAGCGGGCCGAGGAAGACCTGCACTTCATGAACGGCGAGCTGGCGCACCGCCTCAAGAACGTCCTGGCGGTGGTCCAATCGGTCGCCTTGCAGACCCTGCGCAACGCCTCCGACCTGAGGTCAGCGAGCCAGGACCTGTCCGCCCGGCTCGTCGCGCTGGGGGCGGCCACCGACGTGCTGACGGGGGCCTCCTGGCGATCGGCCGACCTGCACGCCCTCGCCGAGCGCGCCCTCGCGCCGCACGGCGCGCTCGGGACGCGCATCCTCCTCGACGGTCCCCGGGTCGCCCTGCAGCCGCAGGTCGCGGTCGCCCTGGCCCTGGCCCTGCACGAACTCGCGACCAATGCGGCGAAGTACGGCGCGCTCTCGACCGATGCCGGACATGTCGGCCTGTCCTGGCAGGTCGACGGAGCGGGACCCGAGGCCCGGTTCCGTCTCGCGTGGCGGGAGCGGGATGGCCCGCCGGTCGCGGCGCCCACGCGGCGCGGGTTCGGCTCGACCCTGATCGAGCGCTCCCTGCGCGCGTATTTCGGGGGAACGGCCGCGACCGCGTTCCTGCCCGGGGGCCTGGAATTCACGCTGGACGCTCGCCTGGGCGACGCGGCACTCGTGGGCGGGGATCCATAGCGTTGGGCCAGAGCACGCCTGTCGGCACGAAGACCGTCCCCGTGGTCGAGGACGAGGCGCTCCTGCGCTTCGACATCGTCGCCTTCTTCGAGGAGAGGGACTGGCGGGTGTTCGAGGCCGGGAACGCCGAGGAGGCCATCGCGCTGCTGGACCGGTACGGCGAGATCCGCGTCGTCCTGACCGACGTCTGGATGCCGGGGGACATGGACGGGCTGAAGCTGCGCGGGCGGTTCCCGCCGACGCTCCTGTCCGTGGTCTCGGGGCACGCGCCGGTCGCCCGCCAGGCCCTTCCCGCCCGCGCGACCTTCCTGCCGAAGCCCTTCGACCTGCACCAGGTGCTGCGCCAGATCGACCGCAGCGGGGCGGCCTGAGCGCCTGCCTCCGCGCGGGTCCTGCGCCGTCGTCGGCCGGGACCTTTTCGGGGCGGTCCAACTTGTACCACGGCCATGACCGCCCTTGCCCCGCCGACCTCCTCCTTCGCCCTCGTCGTCGACGACGATGCCCTGATCCGCATGGACGCCCTGACCATCCTGGAGGAGGCAGGATTCGAGACCCTGGAGGCGGCCCATGCCGACGCGGCCGTCGACCTGCTGCACGAGCGCCACCCGCATCTGTGCCTGCTGTTCACGGACGTCCACATGCCCGGACGACTGGATGGCTTCGCCCTGGCCCGCTACGCCGCCGAACGCTGGCCGCACATCTCCATCGTCGTCGCCTCCGGCCAGGCCAGGCCGGGGCCTGGTGACCTGCCGGAGGGCGCGCGCTTCCTCGCCAAGCCGTTCAGCGCGGAAATCGTGCGCGACCACCTGAAGACCATGCTGCCCGACGACCGCAAGCCGATCCCCCTTCGCGGCTGATCCGTCGGGCCCCGCCCAAACCCGGAACCATAGAGGCCCCTCGACCCTGGCGGTCGTCCGCACCGCGGTCGATGAGAAGCTGTCCGATGCGGTCGCCGCACCAGGCATGCCCGTTTGCGCACCGCATCGCGTCGGTCCCGGCATCCGCACCGGGTCGAGCGGCACACGCGCGACGCGCGCAAGGCCCAGCGCGTCGATGCCATTGCCGGCGCGATCGACCGCGCGGCCGGTCACTTCTGCGTTCGTGATCGTTGAGAATATAAGGACAGGCGCGTAGGAGAGCCTGTTTGACTGACCGACAACGTATATCCTACCACGATCTGATCCTGAGGTATCAGACGATTGCCGACCGCTCGATCATTTCCCGACCAAATGATTGCTGGTTTCGCAAATAGAATGCGACGCAATCAAAGATTTCGAACAACGCCCGATCACGGTGCGATCGGGCGTTGCTCCACCACCTCAAGATGAGATCGTGAGCAGAAGCAAAAGATGCCCTGTAGGCCGGCCCTTGGAAATCAAGCAGACCCTGACGCGTCGGCCTTTGCGCGGCTCGGCATCTCATCGGCGATGACGAGGGCCCGGGTGATCGCGACGGTGTGTCGCCCCTGGTGGCGCGCCGCATCGAGATCTTCCTGCCGCGGCTTCCCCTTCCTGGCGCCGACGATCGTCGAGGCTCCATAGGGTGAACCGGCCTCCAGCATGGCCTCGTCGGTGTAACCCGTCGGCAGGATCACCATGCCGAGATGCGCCATGGGCGCGTAGAGGGCCAGTGTCACCACCTCCGAGCCGCCATGCGGCCAGGATGCCGCTGCGAACGCGCCCCCGACTTTGCCCGACAGGGCTCCGCGCTTCCACTGCGGGCCGAGGCGGTCGAGGACGTTCTTCAGTTCGGTCGCCGGAGCCCCGAAGTAACAGGGGGTCCCGAACAGGATCGCATCAGCCCATTCCGCATCCTCGTGCGTCGGCTCCGGGTAGAGGGCGTTCTGGCGCCGAGCCTCCTCACGCCACCCCTCGACCTTGGCCATGTCTTCGTCCGAGGCGACCTCCCGCGCGCGCCGCAGGCGCACCTCGGCCCCCGCCGCACGCGCGGCCTCCGCAGCGGCCACCGCCAGCGCCTCGACGGAGCCGGTGCGCGAGTAGAAGACGACCAGCATGCGAACCTGCGGCTCGACCATTGTCCTGCCTGTCCATGTCACGATGAGAGAATTGCGTCGGACAACAGGATCGAGCCCATGCGGCTCCTGCGCTCTTTGCGCGCACTGACGGCAGCCTCAAGGGCGAGCCGTGCCGGCCGGCATCAGGCCACGGGGTGCCTGACCTTCCGCCTTTCCCGCGGAGCGAGGACTTGTGTCCAGGCCGCATCGACCGTCCACCGAGCCGGGGTGACGGGCCGCCGCGCTTCGGGACGACGCGCTGGAAGCAGCCGGTGCCGTGGCAGTCCTGAATGCGGCAAGTCACCCGTGCCATGGGTTCGTAGCGCCGGTTTGCAGAACCGGCGGCAAGGCATGGATATCAGCAGAGAATTCGCCCAATCAACGGCTTACGCCCGCATGGCGCGCCCTACGGGACTCGAACCCGTGTTTTCGCCGTGAAAGGGCGACGTCCTAGACCGCTAGACGAAGGGCGCCGGTGCGGGGCGAGGGGAGCTATAGTGGGGTTCCGTCGGCAGGGCAACCGGATTGATGGGCTTGACGGGGGGCGAGGGCTCGGTCTTGTCGGCGCTGGGTTGGGCCTTGAACGCGGGCGGGACGAGGGATGACGACGAGGCAGACGCCGCGCGGGGGCGGTTGGAAGGGCAGCCAGGGCAAGGGCGGGTTCGGCAGGAACGGTCCTGGCAAGGGTGGGCCCGGTCGCCGGTTCGGGGACGAGGCGCGGGACGAGCGCGAGGATCTGACGGTGCTGTACGGCTGGCACCCGGTCTCCGAGGCGCTCCGTAACCCGAAGCGGGAGTTCCGCCGGCTGCTCGCCACCGAGAACGGGGCGTTGCGCCTCGCGGAGGAGGTGGGTGAGCTGCGCATCACCCCCGAGATCGTCAAGCCCGGCGCCATCACGGGGCTGCTCGGGCCGGACGCGGTGCATCAGGGCCTCTATCTCGAGGCCGAGCCCCTGGCCGGCCCAGCCTTCGACGCGCTGCCCGACGACGCGGTGCTGCTCGCCCTCGACCAGATCACCGATCCGCACAATGTCGGCGCCATCGTGCGCACGGCGGCGGCCTTCGGAGTCACCGCCATCGTCACCACCGCCCGGCACTCGCCGACGGTCACCGGCGTGCTCGCCAAATCCGCCTCGGGCGGGCTCGAACACGTGCCGTTCGTGGTGGTGCGCAACCTCGCCGAGGCCCTGATCGAGCTCGGCGAGCGCGGCTTCACCCGGGTCGGGCTCGATTCCGAGGCGCCCGAGACCCTCGACGCGGTGGGCCCGAAGACGCCGCTGGTGGTGGTGCTCGGGGCCGAGGGCAAGGGTCTGCGCCAGCGCACCCGCGAGTGCTGCGACGTGATGGCCCGGATCCCGTTCCGCGGCGCGATCCAGAGCCTCAACGTCTCGAACGCCGCCGCGATCACCCTCTATGCCCTGATGCCCCGCGCCTGAGAATCCAGAGGCGCGGGACGCTTCCGGGCGTCAGCGCCAGAACGGGCGCACGTCGATCAGCGCCTCGTGCGCCGTCGCGGCCTCGGCGAGCAGGTGCTGGGTGCGCGCCTCGGTGTCGGCGGTGGCGAGGCCTGCGGCGAAGACCGCCCCCTCCGGCGCGCCACGGGCGAACTCGGCCGCCAGGGTGTGGGCGGTGGCGATGTCGTTGAGGTCGCCGAGATGGTCCTGCAGGTCGGCCAGGGCCTCGACGAAGGCGGCGTGGCGCTTGCCCGCCTTCTTACCCTCGTACAGGGCCGCGAAGAACTCCGCGCCGTAGCGCAGCTTCTTGGCGGCGATCCGCACCCGGTGGCGCGCCTCCGGGTCGAGCGCGGCGAGGTGGCGGCCGCGTTTCTTCACCTGGCGACGGCGCCGCTCCAGCTCCTCGGTGGCGAAGACCTTGGCCGGGCCGTCGCGGCGGGCCGCGTGCGGGTTGTCGGGACCGAGCCAGGGGCCGGCCTCGATCCAGGCGACGAGGTCGAGGAGGAAATCGCGCCACTCGCGGCTCTCGAGCACCGCCCGCACCGCGTCGTGGGCGGACGCGCGCTCGGTCTCGAGGTGGCGCTCCAGTATCAGGAGCCCGTTCTCGTCCGGGCGCCGCTCGCGCTCCCGCGGCAGGGTCTTGCCGAGATAGACGTCGAGGTTGCGGGCATGCCCGAAGGGCTCGCTCAGGCGCTTCAGCTCCGCCTTGATCGCCAGCACCCGGCGGTCCTCGATCACGCCGCCGAACAGCGAGAAGGCCGAGCGCAGGCGGCGCAGGGACACCCGCAGCTGGTGCAGGGCCTCGACGTCGCGGCGGGTGAGCAGCACGGTCTCGTTGAGGCGGGTCTGGCGCAGGCAGGCGAGCGCCACGGCCTGGAACGCCTGGGCGGCATTCATGTCGGGATCGAGCGGCACCGGCTCGGCCTTCACGGCGCGGCCGAGGCGGCCCCCGATCAGGAAGTCGCCGCGCTCGAACTTGCTCAGCACGCCGAGGCGCAGGGGCACGTCGGCGCCGAGCGTGCGGGCGAGGTCGAACAGGGCCGCGGGTGCGCCGCCGGTCAGCTCGAACTCGATCTCGCTCACCGGGGAGACGCGGTCGTCCGGCCCCCAGACCCGGCCGCGGTCGAGGGCGACCTCGATGCGGCTGCCGGCCGGCCCGGTCTCGGCCAGGCAGCGCACGCTGCGGGTCACCGTGGAGGTGTAGAGGGGGGTCAGCTCCGTCGCGCCGTCGAGGATCTTGGCGACCGGGGTGCCGGCGAAGGACATGGGTTCGGGGTTCGGCCCGGCGACGGCGCTCTCCCATTCCGGCCGGTCGAACAGGCCGACCGCGCCGTTGCCCCGGGCCTTCACGGTCTGGATGTGGCGGTCGCCGTCCTGGCGCACCCGCAGGGTATAGCCGGCCTCGCGCAGGCGGCCGTCCGGGGTGTCGAAGTAGGTCGAGGTCAGCTCGGTCTCGGTCCAGTCTCCGGCGAGCAGCGGATGCTCCCGCAGGCGCGCGATGTCGGAGGCCTCGACATCCAGCTTCAGCTCGGTCTCGCGCGGTTCGCTCATCACGGCGGTCCTGATCTCCCGTTCGGACTCCCACCCGGTGGGAGTGCAGCGGAAATCATGGACGAGGCCGAAAAGTTTCGCAAAGGCCGCGGCAAACCGCCCGTTATCCGTGGGTCAGGTCCGGAAAGAGCGCGCGCGGGGGGCATCAGCGCGCCCGCAGGTGGGCGAGGAGCTTTGTCGCCCCAGCCTCCGGCGATCCGTTGTTCATCACCACGAGGTCGGCGGTGACCGGGGCCGAGCGCGAGAGCCGCGCCCCGAGGTCGCCGTCCTCCGGCCTGCCGCGGGCGGCGAGGCGGGCGGCCAGCACCTCCGGCGGCGCCGTGACCTCGACCACGGTGACGCTGGGCAGGCGCCGGCGCGCCTCGGCCACCACCCGGCGCGAGACGTTGCAGACCACCACGTGCCCGTCGCGGGCGAGCGCCACGGTCGAATCCGGCAGCGCGTAGCCGAGGCCGTGGGCGCGCCAGGACAGGGCGAAGCGGCCCGCCGCCTCACCCTCGGAAAAATCCTCCTCGCCGATCGGCTCGTTGTCCTCGTGCTCCGAGGGCGGGCGGGTCACGAGGCGGCGCGGGAAGACGTAGCGGGGCTCGCCCGCCAGGGCCTCGCAGGCGAGGCGCAGGAGGGTGTCCTTGCCGGCCCCGCTCGGGCCGACGACGAGGACGAAGCCGCCGGCGCCCATCATGCCACCCGCCGTCCCTGGCGCCAGACCTGGCGCACCACCGGCACGCCCTCGGCGAGGCGCACCCGCACGAGGTCGGCCCGCAGGGTCGTGGCGATGCGGCCGCGGTCGTCGAGGCCGGTGGCCCGGGCCGGGTTGGCGGTCACCGTGGCGACCGCCTCCGGCAGGGTGATCGACGCGACGCGCTCGGGCAGGCTGAGCGCCGCCATCATCAGGCTCGCCGGGACGTAGTCGGAGGAGAGCACGTCGAGCAGGCCCTCCCGGGCGAGGTCCTCCGCCGCGACATTGCCGGAATGCGAGCCGCCGCGGATCAGGTTCGGCGCGCCCATCATCACGGTGATGCCGGCCTCAGCAGCCGCTCGCGCCGCCTCCATCGTCGTCGGGAACTCGGCGAGCCGCACGCCCTCTGCCTTCGCCATGCCTACATCGGCGAGCGTGGTGTCGTCGTGGCTGGCGAGCGCGATGCCCTGCTGGCGGGCGAGCGCGACGAGGGCCGGGCGGTTGATCGCGTTGAAGGCCTCGCCGTCGCGGATCTTCATCGCGGTATTGGCCTGGATCTCGACGATCGAGCGGCCGCCGCGGGTGGCGTAGGTGTAGTATTTCTCGATGTCGCGGAACTGGCGCTGGCCCGGCGTGTGATCCATCAGCGAGATCAGCCCGACGGGGTAGCGGGCGGTGAAGTCCCGCACGGTGTCCATCAGGTCGGCGGAGGGGATCTCGCAGCGCAGATGCGTCAGGTGCTCGGCGCGAAACAGGTCGGCCCCCTTGGCGGTCGCGATCGCGCCGGCGAGCTGCATCAGCTCGGGGCCGAGGCCGCTGCCGTCCGGGTCGCTGCCGGCGCGCAGCGAATCGAACACCGTGGTGATGCCCGAGGCCGCGATCTGCGCGTCGTAGGCGAGCACGGCGCCGAGCGGATGCCAGCGCACCTTCGGGCGGGGGGCGTAGTGGCTCTCGAGATGGTCGGTGTGCAGCTCGACGAGGCCCGGGATCAGGTGGTCGCCGTCGAGGTCGAGGCCGCGCTCGGGCGCGCGGCCCTCGCCGATCTCGGCGATGCGGCCATCCACGATGGCGAGCCAGCCGCGCTGGACCCGGTCGGGCAGCACCAGGGTGGCGTTCTCGAGGATCCGGTCGTGCATGGAGGTCCCCTTATTTTATTAGGCCGCGTGCTTCTGCGCGAAGGCGGTGACGTCGACCACCCGGGTCGCCACCGCCTCGCGCACGTCGGTGTCGTGGAAGATGCCGAGCAAAGCCGCGCCGGCGGCCTGGCGGGCGCGGATCAGCTCCACCACCACGGCGCGGTTCCGCGCGTCGAGGGAGGCGGTGGGCTCGTCGAGGAGCAGGACCGGCTGCTCGGCGATCAGCCCGCGGGCGATGTTGACCCGCTGCTGCTCGCCGCCCGAGAAGGTCGCGGGCGGCAGGTCCCACAGGCGCTCCGGCAGGTTGAGGCGGGACAAGAGCTCCTCGGCGCGGGCCAGCGCGAGATCGGCGGAGAAGCCGCCCTCGCGGCCGGCGGAGGCCACCACCTCGCGGGCGCCGACCCGCGGGATCACCCGCAGGAATTGCGACACGTAGGAGATCGTGCGGCGGCGCAAGCTCAGAACCTCGCGGGGCGAGGCGGAGGCGACGTCGATGCGGTCCTCGCCGTCGCGCACCAGGATCTCGCCCCGGTCGCAGCGATAGTTGCCGTAGGCCATCTTGAGGAGCGAGGACTTGCCCGCGCCCGAGGGCCCGCCGAGCACCACGCACTCGCCCGGATACACGGCGAGATCGGCGCCCGCCATCACCGGCAGCTGCACGCCGCCGCGCAGGTGCAGGGTGAATGTCTTGGCCACGTCGCGGAACTGGAGGGCGGGGAGGTTTCGATCGGGCATCATGCGGCGAGCACCGAGGAGACGAGGAGCTGGGTGTAGGGCTCGCGGGGATCGTCGAGCACCTGGTCGGTGAGGCCGGTCTCGATCACCCGGCCGGCGCGCATCACCATCACCCGGTGCGACAGGAGGCGGGCCACCGCGAGGTCGTGGGTGACGATGATGACGGCGAGGCCGAGCTCGGAAACGAGGCCGCGGATCAGGTCGAGGAGGCGGGCCTGGACCGAGACGTCGAGCCCCGAGGTCGGCTCGTCCATCAGCACCAGGCGCGGGCCGGTGACGAGGTTGCGGGCGATCTGGAGCCGCTGGCGCATGCCGCCGGAGAACCGCGTCGGCGGGTCGTCGACCCGGTCGGCGGCGATCTCGACCTTGGCGAGCCAGTCGAGCGCCGTGCCGCGGATGTTGCCGTAGTGGCGCGCACCCGCGCCCATCAGCCGTTCGCCGACATTGCCGCCGGCCGAGACCGCCATGCGCAGGCCCTTCGCCGCGTCCTGGCGCACGAAGCCCCAGTCGGTCCGCATCAGGGCCCGGCGCTCGGCCTCGCTCAACGCGGCGAGGTCGCGCATGCCCCCGTCGCGCATCCGGTAGGCGACGCTGCCAGAATCGGGGCTAAGTTCGGTGGCGATGAGCGAGAGCAGCGTCGACTTGCCGGAGCCCGACTCGCCGACGATCGCCAGCACCTCGCCGGGATCGAGGTCGAACGAGACGTCAGCGCAGGCCGTGCGGGCACCGTAATGCTTGGTCAGGCCGCGGGCCTGGAGCAGGGCGTCGCTCATGCGGTCTCCTCCGCGTCGCGGGTGAAGGGGGGATCGAGGCGGAAGCTGTAGCCGTAGCGCTCGAAGCCGAGGCTCTCGTAGAAGCGATGGGCGGGCTTGGCGTCGACGTTCGAGGACAGGGCGAGCTTGTAGCAGCCCTTCTCGGCGGCGAGCCGGCCAGCCTCCCGCATCATCCGCCGGCCAAGGCCGGTGCCGCGCTCAGCCTCCGCCACCACCACGCTCTCGACGAGGGCGGAGGGCATGCCCCAATGGGCAATGTTGTCGAGGATCACGAGGCAGAAGGTGCCGACGATCCGGCCGCCGGTTTCCGCGACGTAGAGCCCGTAATCGGGATAGGCGTCGAGGCGGGCGAGCAGGGCCTCGGCCTGGGGCAGGGTGGCGACCCGGCCGCCATTCAACTCGCCGTAGAGGCCGAGTACGGCCGGCAGGTCGGGCTTCTTCGCCCGGCGGACGACGACGTCAGACACGCGCCACCTCCTCGACGCCGCCGGTCCCGACATGGCCGTCGGCGCGCCGCTCCTCGCAATGGTCGGTGTCCGAGCAGACGAACATCCGCCCGCCGGCATCGTCGAGCAGCACCTCGTCGAGATAGACGCCCTCGGCGCCGCAGAGCGCGCAAGGCTTGTCGAAACGCTGGACCCGGAACGGATGGTCCTCGAAGTCGAGGCTGCGCACCGTCGTGTAGGGCGGCACGGCGTAGATCCGCTTCTCGCGCCCCGCGCCGAACAACTGGAGGGCCGGACTGTCGTCCATCTTCGGGTTGTCGAATTTCGGGGTCGGCGAGGGGTCCATGACGTAGCGGCCCGCGACCTCGACCGGATAGGCGTAGGTGGTGGCGATGTGGCCGTGGCGGGCGATGTCCTCGTAGAGCTTGACATGCATCAGCCCGTACTCCGACAGGGCATGGAGCTGGCGCGTCTCGGTCTCCCGCGGCTCGAGGTAGCGCAGGGGCTCGGGGATCGGCACCTGGTAGACGAGGACCTGGCCCTCGGCGAGCGGCGCCTCCGGGATGCGGTGGCGGGTCTGGATCACCGTGGCCTCCCGGGTGCGGGTGGTGACGGCGACGCCGGCCGTGCGGGCGAAGAAGGCGCGGATCGAGACCGCGTTGGTGGTGTCGTCCGAGCCCTGGTCGATGACCTTGAGCACGTCGGCGCGCCCCAGGATCGCGGCCGTCACCTGCACGCCGCCGGTGCCCCAGCCGTAGGGCATCGGCATCTCGCGCGAGGCGAAGGGCACCTGGTAGCCGGGGATCGCGATCGCCTTGAGGATCGCCCGGCGGATCATCCGCTTGGTGCCCTCGTCGAGATAGGCGAAGTTGTAGCCGGTCTCAGGGCTGGCGGTCGTCATTCCGCGGCCTCCTTCATCTCGGTCTCGGAATCGGGCGCCGCGCGTTTCGCGGCGTGCTCGGCGCGCAGGCGCCGCACCAGTTCCAGCTCGGCCTGGAAGTCGACGTAGTGCGGCAGCTTCAGGTGCTCGACGAAGCCGGTCGCCTGGAGCGCGTCGCAATGCGCCAGCACGAATTCCTGGTCCTGGGCCGGGGCGCCGACCGGCTCGCCGAGTTCTTCCGCCCGGAGCGCCCGGTCGACGAGGGCCATCGCCATCGCCTTGCGCTCGCTCTGGCCGAAGGCGAGGCCGTAGCCGCGGGTGAACTGGGGCGGCACCTCGGCGCTGCCGTGGAACTGGTTGACCATCTGGCACTCGGTGAGGGCAATCTCGCCGAGGGGCACGGCGAAGCCCAGCTCCTCCGGCACGAACTCGACCGCCACCGTCCCGACCCGGATCTCGCCGACGAAGGGGTGGGTGCGGCCGTAGCCTCGCTGCGTCGAGTAGCCGAGCGCCAGGACGAAGCCCTCGTCGCCCCGCGCCAGCGCCTGGAGGCGGAGCGCCCGGTCGGCCGGGAAGTCGAGCGGCTCGCGGGTGAGGTCGCCGGGCGGGGTGCCGTCGTCGGGGGTGGAGGGCTCGATCAGGCCGTCCTGGCCCAGCAGGTCGGTGACCCGCGGGGCGTGGGCGGCATCCGCCAGCGGCTCGGCCTCCTCGGCCAAAGGCGCCTCGCCCTCGGCGGCGAGCGAAAAATCGATCAGCCGGTGGGTGTAGTCAAAGGTCGGGCCGAGCACCTGGCCACCGGGCAGGTCCTTGTAGGTGGCGGAGATGCGCCGGCGCAAAGCCATCGCGCCGGTCTCGACCGGCTCGGAGGCGCCGAAGCGGGGCAGGGTGGTGCGGTAGGCCCGCACCAGGAACACCGCCTCGATCAGGTCGCCGCGCGCCTGCTTGAGGGCGAGCGCGGCGAGGTCGGGATCGTGCAGCGAGCCCTCGGTCATCACCCGGTCGACGAGGAGCGCCATCTGCTCGCGGATCTGCGCCACCGACAATTCGGGGACGCGCGTGTCGCCCCGGCGGGTCTCGGCCAGCAGCCGGTGCGCGTTGGCGATGGCGGCCTCGCCGCCCTTCACGGCCACGTACATGGCGATCAGCCTCCGGTGACGCGGGTGGAGCGCGGCAGGGCCGCGAGGCGGCCGGGCGCGGCGAGGATCAGGTCGACCCCTTGCGGGAAGCCGGCGTGGTTGCGGGCGAGCCGGTCGTGCATGTCCGCCGGCAGCGGCGCGGCGGAGAGGAGTGCGCTCCCCCGGATGCCCGGCCCGTCGAGGCGCCAGCCCGCGCGATCCGAGAGGTCGGAGACCGCCAGCACCAGGGTCGCGGAGCGGTCCGGATAGGCCGGCGTGCCTTGCGCGAAGGCGTTGAAATCGGGGCAGGCGGCGGGCTCGGAGACCAGCGCGAAGGCGGCGTCGAGCGGATCCGCGGTGATGCGCGCGCCGGTGTGGAAGCGAAGAAAACCCGCCACGGCCGGGTTTTTCGCGAGCGCCGGGTCGAGCCAGAGCGGCGCATCGGCATCGGCCAGCGCCAGGGCGATGGCGGCGAGTTCGGGAGTGAGCGGCGCTGGAGGCTCCAGGCCTGTGGCGAGCGGCTGGATCGTGCCAGGGCGCGCGAGCGCGTCCATCACGGCGCGGAAGATGCCCTGGGCATCGTGGACGGGATCGGCAAAGCCGCGGGCGAGCATCAATCCTCTCCTCTCGCCATGGTGAAGAAGTTCACCCGCGTCGCCGCGCTCCGGCGCGCTTCCGCCGAGCGCTCCTCGGTCCGGCGGGTCGCGACGGGGCCGAGCGCCGCCTCGACCGCCGCGCGCCGCTCCCGGACCTGCCACAGCGCGTCGAGGGTCGCGGCGAGCCGCGCCTTCGTCCGGTCGCGGCCGAGATGGTAGGCGAAGCCGGTCTCGCCGGTCCCCAGGCGCACCGCCGCCCGGGTCACCGTCGCCTCGCCGAGGTTGAACGGCTGCCCGTCGCCGCCGATGCGGCCGCGGGTCATCACCAGCCCGGTCTCCGGCGGGCGCAGGTCTTCGGGCGCCTCCACGGCGCCAAGTGCGAAGAGCGCGTCGCGCAATTCCTCGGTCCGGGCCTCGCCGCAAAGCGCCATGACGGCGCGGCGGGCGGCGAGATCGGGCGTTTCATCGGGGGATGGGGTATGGTCGGGCATCGGGTCTGCCTGCTGGCTTCCGTGCTGTCGTGCGGCCTCGCTGTTGTCTAATGGTATAGACAACCGACAAAGGCGGAGCAAATGAAACTTGGATGACGGTATGAGCGCGGGCGGCGACGGTCCGGTGACGGACGGGACGGTGACGATCCTGGCGCGGGGCGAGGGCTTGGCGGCGTGGCGCCAGATCGCGGACGGGCTGACCGCCGACATCGAGGCCGGTCGCCTCGTCCCCGGCAGCCAGTTGCCGACGGAGGCGGCCCTGGCGGCGCGGTTCGGCGTCAACCGCCACACCGTGCGCCGGGCGCTGGCGGCGCTCGCCGAGCGCGGGCTGGTGCGGGCGACGCAGGGGCGCGGCACCTTCGTGGAGACGCCCCGCCTCGCCTATCCGATTGGCCGGCGCACCCGCTTCTCGGAGATCGTCAGCAAGGCCGGCCGCGAGGCCTGGGGCGACCTGATCACGGCGGAGAGCGTGCCGGCCGATCCCGGCACCGCGGAGGCCTTGGGGATCGCCCCCGGTGCGCCGATACTCGCATTGCTGACCATCCACCGCGCCGACGGCACGCCGCTCTCGACCGCCCGCACCTGCCTGCCTTTGCCGCGCTTCGATGGCTTCGCGGCCGCCTATGCGGCGCTCGGCTCGCTCACCCGCGCCTACGCGGAATTCGGCATCGCCGACTACACCCGCTTGTCCACCCGCATCACCGCCCGCCCGGCCGCCGCCGACGAGGCCGCCCGCCTCGACCTCGCGCCCGGCCGGGTCCTGATCGTGCTCTCGAGCGTCAATGTCGATGCGGCGGGCATGCCGATCCAGGCGACGCAGAGCCTGTTCGCGGCGGACCGGGTGGAACTGGTGGTGGAGGGGTAGGAGCTCACCTGGTCACAGAGAGCCCCACCGCCTCGCTCGACAATACTGACACCCTCCGTGTCATCCCGGGGCTCGCCGAAGGCGAGAACCCGGGATGACACGGAGGGTGTGAAACCCGGGGGAACCCATCGAACAGGCTCAGAGAGAGAGAGAGAGAGACTTCCTCGAACTTCCTGCCCCTGAGGCAGTTACCTCCGCGCCTCTCGCCGGAGCCCCCGATGCCCACCCGTCCGACCTTCGCTGCCCTGCTCCTCCTCGCCGCCGCGGTGCCGCTCGGCTGGCCCGCGCCCGCGCAGGCCGGGCCGGCGCAGGATTACCAGTACCAGCGCCGGCAGCTCGGCCGGGGCCAGGTTTGCCGGCCGCCGCTGAAATTCGCGGCCGGCGCTTGCGTGCGGCGCTGCCCGGCGGGCTACCAGGACAACGGCGGGTACTGCCGCCTGCGCAACATGGTGCGCTGACGGGCGCGGCCTCTACTTCGCCGCCGTCACCAGCGGGCAGCCGCCCTCGGTGAGCGGGCGGAACGCCTCGTCGCCCGGCACGGTGGCGACGAGCTTGTAGAGGTCCCACTCGCCGGTCGATTCCTTCGGCGTCTTCACCTGCATCAAGTACATGTCGTGGACCATGCGGCCGTCCTCGCGGATCCGGCCGTTCGTCGCGAACATGTCGTTGACCGGCATCTCGCGCATCTTGGCGATGACCGTCTTGGCATCGTCGGTGCCGACCGCCTGCACGGCCTTGAGGTAGTGCAGCACCGAGGAATAGACGCCGGCCTGGTGCATCGTCGGCATCAGCCCGGCCTTCTCCTTGAAGCGGGTGCCGAAGGCGCGGGTCTCGGGCGTGCGGTCCCAATAGAAGGCGGTGGTCAGGAGCAGGCCCTGCGCCACCTCGATGCCGAGGCTGTGGACGTCGTCGATGTTGATGAGGAGCGCCAGCAGGGTCTGGCCGCCCTGGACGATGCCGAATTCGTGCGCCTGCTTGATCGCGTTGACGGTGTCGCCACCGGCATTGGCGAAGGCGACGAGCTTGGCGCCCGATCCTTGCGCCTGGAGCAGGAACGACGAGAAGTCGGCGGTGGCGAAGGGCGCGCGGACGGTGGAGACCACCTTGCCGCCGGAGCGCTTCACCTCCGCGATGGCGTCGCGCTCGAGGGCGTGGCCGAAGGCGTAGTCGGCGGTGACGAAGGCCCAGGTGTCGAGCCCCTTCTTCACCGCGGCGTTGCCGGAGACGTGCGACAGCGCGTAGGTGTCGTAGGTCCACTGGATGCCGGTGGGCGAGCATTGCGGCCCGGTGAGGTCCGAGGTGCCGCCGCCCGAGACGATCAGCAGCCGGCCCTTCTCCTTGGCGACCTGCTGCACCGCGAGCGCCACCGAGGAGGTCGGCACGTCGAGGATCACGTCGACGCCCTCGCGGTCGTACCATTGCCGGGCGATGTTGGAGCCGACATCGGGCTTGTTCTGGTGGTCGGCGAACACGACCTCGATCGGCTTGCCGTCGAGGGTGCCCCCGAAATCCTTCACCGCCATCTCGGCGGCGATCACCGAGCCGCGGCCGGTGGAATCGGCGTAGACGCTCGACATGTCGTTGAGCACGGCGAGCTTGACCTTGCCGTCGCTGAGCCGGGGCTCGGCGGCGCGGGCGGGGCCGGCGAGCGCCGCCAGGGACGCGGCGGCGAGGAGCAGGGTGCGGAGGGGCGTGACGGGCATCGCAGGCGTTCTCCCGGGCGCGCGTGCCGCTTCTCGGCGAGCGGATCGTGGCGCCCGGGGGCCATCAGAGGGTGCTGGGCGGCGCCGCGCAAGCCCCGCGAGAACGCCCCCGGCTTCTTCAGGCCTTGGCCGGCCCCGCCTCGGCGAGAGTGGCCCAGGCCGCCGCCTCGTCCTCGAGGTCGAAGGTCTTGGTGTCGACCGGCAGCACCGTCCCGGACAGGTTGATCATCGCGCGAGCGAAGGCCGGCGCGCCGACCACGACGTATTTGCGGATATGCGCCACCGAGCGGGCCATCACCGAGGTGGCGTAGCCGTCGAACCGCGCGCCGAGATCCGAGCCCTCGTAGTTCGACATGATGAGCAGCATGTCGATTGTGCCGTGCGCCGTCATGGCGGCGTCGGTGATCGCGGACATCCACTCGATGTCCGGCTTGGTGATCCGGTCCTTGACCTCGAAGGCGATGAGGTCGGGCCGCGGGGATTCGCGCCGGACGACCGACCCGTCGGGGCTTGCATTCATGACGACCTCGCGACGCCGCGCAAAGGACGATCGGGACGAGTGCGGCGCGTGGCGGGAGAACGGCGTTCGGGCCGTTTCGATCCCGCGACCTGCGGTCCCGCTCCTCGCGGGAGCGACCGCTCAGAGACTCGGCGCATGGCGGCCGGTCCGCCGACCTCCCCCGGGCCGACCGCCGCGGTGAAGTGCGGGGCGGTGGGATAGCTGGTGTAGCGCGGCACGCGCTCGCCGCCGAGGCGGTCGATCAGGTCGGGCGAGATCATGAGAAGGGGTGTCTCGAGGAGGAATGTCCGAGGCTCTCGGCGGGGAGCCTCGCCGGCCCGACCCGGCACCGCCTTGCGGTGGATCAATTCGCCCCCCGCCTCACCGTCATCCCGGCGCGCGCCCGGGGGCGATTGAGCCAGATCAAGGCCCCGCATCCCGGCGCAGGGGCAAAGGGAGGCGTCCCGCATCAGCGCGTGGAGCGAACCGATCCAGCCATGCCCGCCAGACCCGCACCCAAATACATGACCGAGGGAGAGGCGGGCCTGTGCGCCGCCTTCGGCCTCGGCGCCCTCCTGTGCCTGATCGCCTCGGCCAAGGCGGTCGATCCCGCCTTCGGGATGCATGCCGGCCTCTTCTCGCTCGCGGCACTCGCCGGGATCGTGGCGATCCTGCGCCGCTACGCCGCCCGCGACCCCGAGCCGGTCCCGCAGGAGATCGGCGGCAAGCCGAACTACCATCTCGGCCCCGTCAAGTTCGCGGCGATTGCCGCGATGGGCTGGGGCATCGCCGGGTTCCTGGTCGGCTGCATCATCGCCTTCCAGCTCTGGGCGCCGTCGCTCAATCTCGGGCTCGAATACACCACCTTCGGGCGGCTGCGGCCGCTGCACACCTCGGCGGTGATCTTCGCCTTCGGCGGCAACGTGCTGATCGCGACCTCGCTCTACGTGGTGCAGCGGACCTGCCGGGCGCGGCTGGCCGGCGATCTGGCGCCGTGGTTCGTGGTGCTCGGCTACAACCTGTTCATTGTGATCGCCGGCACCGGCTACCTGATGGGCGTCACCCAGTCGAAGGAATACGCCGAGCCCGAATGGTACGCCGACCTCTGGCTCACGCTCGTCTGGGTCGTCTACCTCGTCGTCTTCCTGGCGACGATCGCGAAGCGGCGCGAGCCGCACATCTTCGTGGCGAACTGGTTCTATCTCGCCTTCATCGTCACCATCGCGATGCTGCACATCGTGAACAACCTCAGCATCCCGGTGACGGTATTCGGCTCGAAGTCCTACCCGGTCTTCTCCGGCGTGCAGGATGCGCTGGTGCAGTGGTGGTACGGCCACAACGCCGTCGGCTTCTTCCTCACCGCCGGCTTCCTCGCCATCATGTACTACTTCATCCCGAAGCGGGCCGAGCGGCCGATCTACTCATATCGGCTGTCGATCATCCACTTCTGGGCTTTGATCTTCATGTATATCTGGGCGGGTCCGCATCACCTGCACTACACGGCACTGCCGGACTGGGCCCAGACCCTCGGCATGACCTTCTCGATCATGCTGTGGATGCCGTCCTGGGGCGGGATGATCAACGGCCTGATGACGCTCTCGGGCGCCTGGGACCGCTTACGCACCGATCCGATCCTGCGCCTGATGGTCGTCTCGCTCGCCTTCTACGGCATGGCGACCTTCGAGGGGCCGATGATGTCGATCAAGGCGGTCAACGCACTCAGCCACTACACCGACTGGACCATCGGCCACGTCCATTCCGGCGCGCTCGGCTGGGTCGCCTACGTGTCGTTCGGCGCGCTGTACTGCCTGGTGCCGTGGCTGTGGAACCGCCGCGAGGTCTATTCCCTACGCCTCGTCGAGTGGCACTTCTGGATCTCGACCCTCGGCATCGTCCTCTACATCACGTCGATGTGGGTCGCCGGGATCATGCAGGGCCTGATGTGGCGGGCCTATAACGACTTCGGCTTCCTCGAATATTCCTTCGTCGAGACCGTCGAGGCGATGCAGCCCTATTACCTGGTGCGGGCGCTCGGCGGCGTGCTGTTCCTGATCGGCGCGCTGATCATGGCCTGGAACCTCGCCATGACGATCCTCGGCCGCGAGGCGGGCGAGCGGAATCCTGCCGCTGGCGGCGCCCTGGTCCCCGCCGAGTGATCGTCCGGCCCGCCCGCCGGCGGGCCAGCCCCGACAAAATCCCAGCGAAAGCAACCGGCCATGGCCACCGCCCAGCCCGGCCTCTGGAAGAGGCACGAAATCTTCGAGCGGAACTCGATCCTCCTGCTCATCGGCATCCTGATCGTGGTCGCGATCGGCGGCCTGATCGAGATCGTCCCGCTGTTCTACCTGAAGAGCACCATCGAGGCGGTGGAGGGCGTGCGCCCCTACACGCCGCTCGAGCTCGCCGGCCGCAACATCTACGTGCGCGAGGGCTGCTACCTCTGCCACAGCCAGATGGTGCGCCCGATGCGCGACGAGATCGAGCGCTACGGCCATTTCTCGCTCGCCGCCGAGTCGATGTACGACCACCCGTTCCAATGGGGCTCGAAGCGCACCGGGCCCGACCTCGCCCGGGTCGGCGGAAAGTACTCCGACGCCTGGCACCGCGAGCACCTGATCGATCCCCGCGCCGTCGTTCCCGGCTCGATCATGCCGGCCTATCCCTTCCTCGACCGGACCCTCGACGCGGAGGCGATCGCCGACGACCTGACGGCGAATGCGAGGCTCGGGGTGCCCTACGGCCCGGACATGATCCTGCGGGCGCAGGCCGATCTCATCGCCCAGCTCGATCCCGACGGGGCCGATGCGGGCTTCCCGCAGCGCTATCCCGGCGCCGTCCTGCACGCGCCCGGCGCGCGCGGCCGCGCCACCGAGCTCGATGCCCTGGTGGCCTACCTCCAGGTCCTCGGCACGATGGTCGATTTCAAGATCTACGACGACCGCAAGAACCTGAGGTGACGCCGGTGACCTACGACCTCGCCTCCCGCTTCGCCCAGACGAGCGGCCTTCTCTACTTCGTCGCGCTGTTCTCGGGATCCGTCCTCTACGCCCTGTGGCCGCGCAACCAGGGCCGGTTCGATGCCGCCGCCCGCCTGCCCCTCGACGAGGAGTGAGCCGCGTGTCCGACCTCAAGTCTTCCCCTCCCGAAACCACCGGTCACGAGTGGGACGGCATCGCCGAGTACAACAACCCGCTGCCGCGCTGGTGGCTGATCTCGCTCTACGCCACCATCGTCTGGGCCTTCGGCTACTGGATCGTCTATCCGGCCTGGCCGCTGGTCGCGGACCACACACGCGGCCTCCTCGGCTTCTCGACCCGCGCCGCGGTCCTGGCCGACGTGGCGGCCACCCGGTCGGCCCGCGCGGCCCTCGGCCAGGAGAAGCTCGCCTCGGCGGATCTCGCGCGGATCGCCGCCGACCCGACGCTGATGCCGCTGGCGCTCGCCACCGGCAAGGCGGCCTTCGGCGACAATTGCGCCGCCTGCCACGGCACCGCCGCGACCGGCCGCACCGGCTACCCGAACCTCCAGGACGACGACTGGCTCTGGGGCGGCAGCCTCGACGCCGTCGCGCAGACGATCCGGGTCGGCATCCGCTCCGGCCACGCGGACACCCGCGCGGGCGAGATGCCGGCCTTCGGGCGCGACGGCATTCTCAAGCGCGACGAGGTCGAGACGGTGGCGAACTACGTCCTATCGCTGTCCGGCAAGGCCTTCGCGCCGTCCCTGAGCCTCCAGAGGGGCGCCGAGATCTTCAGCCAGACCTGCGCCGCCTGTCATGGCGAGCAGGGCAGGGGCAACCCGGAGATGGGCGCCCCGGACCTCGCCGACGCGGTCTGGCTCTACGGCTCGGCGCCGCAGGAGGTGGTGGCGACGATCCAGGGCGGGCGCAGGGGCGTGATGCCGACCTGGGAGGGGCGGCTCGACGCCGCGACCATCAAGTCGCTGGCGGTCTACGTGCATGGGCTCGGGGGTGGGAAGTAGCGGGTCCACCCGCTCTCTGATTCGACTTGAGATCTGGCCGTACTGAAAGACTCCATCGTCATTCTGGGGCCGCGCAGCGGAACCCGGAATCCAGAACCGCGGATGATGCAGGAAAGAGCGGACAGCGTACGGCTTTATCCTGTGCCATCGGCGTGTCTGGATTCCAGGCTCCGCTGCGCGGCCCCGGAATGACCAGGAGCGTGTCATCTCGGTGGAGCGAGACAACTAATCCTGTCTTGGAATGGATGAAGCGGATTCGGCATGCAGCCGTGTGGGATGAGTCCATCCCATCCTCCAATTGCGCGAGATCAATGCCGCCACCCCGTCCCGGCCCCTACGACTCTCGCGCCCGCTCCCGGGCAGCTGGACACGCGGTGATGCCCACGACGGACCCTGCGCGGACGATGCGCTCCACCTCCCTCCTCGAAGGCCGCACCAAGAAGTTCGGCGAGGCGGCGACCCGGCGGGTGGTCTCCGCGCCCACCGGCGCGCTCTACGAGGCGCGGCGCAAGATCCATCCGCAGGCGGTGCGCGGGCGCTTCCGCACCGCGAAGTGGATCATCCTGGCGGTCGCCCTCGGCCTCTACTACCTCGTTCCGTTCCTGCGCTGGAATCGCGGCCCGGGCGCGCCGTCGCAGGCGGTGCTGATCGACCTCGACCGCGGCCGGTTCTACTTTTTCTTCATCGAGCTGTGGCCGCAGGAGGTCACCTACGTCATGGGCCTGCTGATCCTGGCGGCCCTGACCCTGTTCCTGATGAACGCGGTCGCCGGCCGGGTGTGGTGCGGCTATCTCTGCCCGCAGACGGTCTGGACCGACCTCTTTCTCGCGGTCGAGCGCCTGGTCGAGGGCGACCGCCGCGCGCGGCTCACGCTCGATGCCGCGCCGTGGACGATCGAGAAGATCGGCTTGCGCACCCTGAAGCACGCGATCTGGCTGCTGATCGCCTGGTGGACCGGCGGCGCCTGGGTGCTCTACTTCGCAGACGCGCCGACGCTGGTGCATCAGCTCGCGACCTTCCAGGCCCCGCCGGCGGCCGTCTTCGCCATCCTGACCCTCACCGCGACGACCTATGGGCTCGCCGGCCACATGCGCGAGCAGGTCTGCACCTACATGTGCCCCTGGCCGCGCATCCAGGGCTCGCTCACCGACGCCCACTCGCTCAACATCCTCTACCGGGTCGATCGCGGCGACCCGCGCGCCTCGGTCAGGAAGGCCGCCAGCTTGCGGGCCGCCGGGCAGCCGGCGGGGGATTGCGTCGATTGCTTCGCCTGCGTCACCGCCTGCCCGGCGGGGATCGACATCCGCGACGGGCTCCAGATGACGTGCATCCAGTGCGGCCTGTGCGCCGATGCCTGCGATACCGTCATGCAGAAGCTCGGGCGACCGACCGGCCTCATCGCCTACGACACCGAGGCGAATTGCCGGCGCCGGGCCGAGGGCAAGCCGCCCGTGTTCAAGATCCTCCGCCCGCGGACGGTCGCCTACGGGCTCCTGGTCGCCGGAATCGGCGGATTCATGCTCACCACACTCGCGGCCCGCAGCTTCACCGGCGTGAACGTCCTGCACGACCGCAACCCGCTCTTCGTCACGCTCTCGGATGGCGGCATCCGCAACGGCTACACGGTCCGGCTCGTCAACAAGCGTCCGTTCGAGCGGGACTTTCGCCTGACCGTCGAGGGGCTGCCCGGCGCCCGTGCCGAGATCGTCGGCGCGCCGGACGACCGCCTCGCGGTGCCGGCCGACGCGACGCGGGAGGTCCGCGTCCTCGTCTTCGCAGCCCCCGGCACCGCCCGTTCGGCCCCGCTCACCTTCCGCCTCGCCGATCCGGTCTCGGGCGAGACCGCGTCCGTGCAGGACCACTTCAAGGCGCCCTGACGATGCACGCCGATCCCATGCTGCCCGCCGCCCCGTTCCGCCTGACCGGGCGGCGCGTGCTCCTCCTCCTCGTCGGGTTCTTCGGCACCATCGCGAGCGCCGACGCCGTCCTCGTCACCTCGGCCCTGCGCACCTGGTCGGGTCTGGAGGTCGCGTCGCCCTACCATGCCGGCCAGGTCTACAACGCCGAACTCGCCCGGGCCCGGGCGCAGGAGGCCCGGGGCTGGCACCTGGAGAGCGCCGTGGCGCGGGCGGGACCGGGCGCGGCGGTGACCGTCTCGCTGCGCGGGCGGGGCGATGAACCGCTCGCGGGCAAGGCGCTGCGCGCCCGGCTGGAGCGCCCGACCGATGCCCGCGCCGACCGGGTCCTCGCCCTCGCTGCGACGGCGCCCGGCACCTATGCCGGCGGGGTCGAGGCGCTGCCGGGCGGCCAGTGGCGGCTCGTCGTCGAGGTCGTGGGGCCCGACGGAGTCGAGCTGCGGCGCGAGCGCCGCCTGACCGTCGAGTGATACCGTCGCGCCTTCGAACAGACTCGTTCGAAGGCGCGAGGCGAGCCCGAGCGGGCGTCGGCGCCGATGCGCCGGACGTCATCGCATCGACGGGTCGATGCGATGACGCGAGAGGATGAGATCCGGGACGCGATCCGATGTGCTGCACCGACGCCGCCCTCGCCTATGTCGAGGCCCATGCCGCCTGGAGCGAGGCGAATACGAGGCCGTCCCTCGGGCGCGACTACGCGGCCTTCGTCTCCCGCACCGCGACGGGCGCAGGCCGGGCGGAGTTCGCCGTCGAGGGCGTGCACTGCGCCGCCTGCCTGAGCGCGATCGAGGGCGGCCTCCGGGACGTGCCGGGCGTCACCTCGGCCCGCCTCAATGTTTCCGACCGGCGGCTCGCCGTGGAATGGGCGCCGGGGGCCGAGCCGGAGATCGGCGCGATCCTGGAACGGCTCGACCGTCTCGGTTACGCCGCCCATCCGTTCGACCCGCGCCGGCCCGCCGATGCCGAGGCGACGGAGACCGAGCGGCTGATCCGCGCCATGGCGGTGGCGGGCTTCGCCGCGATGAACGTGATGCTGCTCGCGATCTCGGTCTGGGCCGGCAACGTCTCCGACATGAGCCCGGAGAATCGCGACCTCTTCCACTGGATCCAGGCCCTCGTCGCCCTGCCGGCCGCGGCCTATGCGGGCCGGCCGTTCTACGACGGCGCCGTCCGGGGACTGCGGGCCCGGCGCCTCACGATGGATGTCCCCATCACCCTCGGGGTGGTGCTGACGCTCGTGATGTCGGTGGTCGAGACGGCGCGCGGGGCGACCCACGCCTATTTCGACGGCGCGATCATGCTGCTGTTCTTCCTGCTGATCGGGCGGGTGCTCGACCAGGCGATGCGCCGGCGCACTCGGACGCTGGCCGAGAACCTGGCGGCCCTGCGCAGCGAGACGGCCGCGCTCGTCGCGCCGGACGGCTCGGTGCGGGACGTGCCGCTCTCCGACATCACCCCCGGCGCCCGCGTGCTGGTGCGCCCGGGCGAGCGGGTGCCGGTGGACGGGACCGTCGAGCGCGGGCGCTCGGACCTCGACCGCAGCCTCGTCACCGGCGAGACCGCCGCGGTCCCGGTGGCGGAGGGGGCGACCGTCCATGCCGGCGCGCTCAACGGCGACGGGGCGCTCGTCGTCACGGTCACGGTCGTGGCAGGGGCGACGCTCCTCGACGAGGTCGAGGGGCTGATGCGCCGGGCGCTGGAGGCGCGCTCCCGCGCCCTGGTGCTCGCCGACCGGGCGACCCGGCTCTACGTGCCCCTGGTCCACGCGGCGGCGGCCCTCGCCTTCGCCGCCTGGCTCCTGGCCGGGGCCGGCCTCCACGCCGCCGTGATGATCGCGGTCGCGGTGCTGATCGTCACCTGCCCCTGCGCGCTCGGCCTCGCGATTCCCGCCGTCCAGGTGGTGGCGGCCGGCGCCCTGTTCCGCGACGGCGTGCTGCTCGCCGACGGTACCGCCCTGGAGCGCCTGGCGCAGGTCGACACCGTGGTCTTCGACAAGACCGGCACGCTGACCCTGCCGGAGCCGGTCCTGGCCGCGCCCGGGGATCCGGCAGTGCTGGCGCAGGCGGCCCGACTCGCCCTGTCGAGCCGCCACCCGATGGCCACCGCGCTCGTGAAGGCGGTCCCCACAGGGATCGTGCCCTGGCCGGGGGCGCAGGAAGCCGCCGGGCTTGGCGTGCGGGCGTCCGTCGAAGGCGTCGAATTGCGGCTCGGCTCGCCGGCCTTCTGCGGGGCGGAGGTCCAGGCCGCGGCAATGCTCGCCGCCGATCCGGAGGCGTCGATCCTCTGCTTCCGGGCCGGGGAGGGGGTGCCGGTCGCCTATCCGGTCGCCCAACGCCTGCGCCCCGACGCGGCGGAGGTGGTGGCGTCCTTGCGGGCGCAGGGCCGCCGGGTCGTCATCCTGTCGGGCGACCGACGGTCGGCGGTCGCCGCGGTCGCCGCGCGGCTCGGCGTGGAGGAGTGGGAGGCCGGCCTGACTCCGCAGGACAAGATCGCCCGCATCGAAGCGCTTGAGCGCTCCGGCCGGCGGGTGCTGATGGTTGGGGACGGGCTCAACGACGCCCCGGCGCTCGCCGCCGCCCACGCCTCGCTCTCGCCGGTGAGCGCCGCCCATGTGAGCCAGGCCGCCGCCGACGCCCTGTTCCTCGGCCGCGGCCTCGCTCCCGTCCTGTCGGTCCTCGCGGTGGGCGCGCGGGCGCGGGCCCTGATGCTGCAGAACCTGTGGCTCGCCGCCGCCTACAACCTCGTCGCGGTGCCGCTGGCCGCCACCGGCTGGCTCACGCCGCTGATCGCGGCGCTCGCCATGTCGGGCTCCTCGGTCGTCGTCACGCTCAACGCCCTGCGGGCGCGGGGCGGGGCGGGGCCGGGCCGTCACTTAGCAAGTCGTCCCTTGGCAAGCCGTCCCTTGGCAAGCCGTCGCCCGCCGCCGAGACGCCCGCTCCCGCCGCTCCAGCCACCTCAGGACCTGTCCGATGAGCGTGCTCCTCCTCGTCATCCCGATCGCCCTCGGCCTCGGGGCCTCGGGCCTCGGCGCCTTCCTGTGGGCTCTGCAGTCCGGCCAGTACGACGACATCGAGGGGGCCGAGCTGCGGGCCCTGTCGGACGACTGACCTTTTCTCGCGGTTCCCCCGCCCCATTCGGAGCCCGCCCCATGCCCGACCGGAATCTCACCGAGTTCCTCGCCGACCGTCCCGTCCGGGGGGTGAGCGGCAGCTTCACCATCGCGAGCGTGTGCCATCGCCTGCGCGACTACGATGTCGGCGCCCTCCTGGTGATGAAGGCGCGTCGCCTCGTCGGCATCATCACCGAGCGCGACGTCGCCGTGCGCGTCGTCGCGGGCCATCGCGATCCGATGCTGACGCTGGTGCGGGAGGTGATGACCCCCGATCCCCGGACGATCGCCGCCGGGGCGAGCCTCGCCGAGGCGCATCGGCTGATGATCGCCGGGGGGTTCCGGCACCTGCCGGTGATGCGCGGCGACGACGTGGTGGGGGTGATCTCGCTGCGCGACGTCCTGGCCGCCCGGGAGCCTCTGGCGCGCGAGGCTGTCCGGACGCCCGCCCTCGGATGAGGCGGGGCCGTGCGACGCCCGCGATGGCCCGCTCCACCCGCTTGCGCCAGATCAACGCCGCCTCCCGACCCGCCGCCTATTTTCCCGTGCCTCAGCATCCGGGTCGATCATGCCAGCCCCCACGGGACCGGTCCTCGTCGTCGACGACGACGAGGCGGTCCGCCGCTCGCTCAAGTTCTCGCTCGAGCTCGAGGGCTACGAGGTGCGCCTCTACGAGGACGCCGCGCAGCTCCTGGGGCAGCTCCTGGGGGAACCGGGGCTGCCCCGGACCGGCTGCCTGGTCGTCGATCACCGGATGCCGGGCATGGACGGGGTCGCGCTCGTCGATACCCTGCGCGCGCGGCGGATCGGCCTGCCCGCGATCCTGATCACCGGCCGGATCACCGAAACCTTGCGCCAGCGCGCGGCCCAGGCGGGATTCCGGCAGGTGGTGGAGAAACCCTTCGAGGACGGATCGCTGCTGGCCGGCATCCAGGACGCGCTCGCCGCCGCCACCTTCGCCGCGCGGCTACGGGAAATCCCTTAAGCGCTGAACCGGAATTTCGCGTGCGCCGCCCGCGCCGTAGCCATGGCCTCGTCAGCCGCACCCGACGGGGGGATCCCATGCAAGTCGCGCTCGCCACCGCAGGCCTCGCTCCCGCGCACGACGCCGGGCGTGACGAGCGGGCTCCGCCGTCCCTCTGGGCCCGCGACGCCGCGGGCGCCGGATCGCGCCGCCGCGTCGCGGCCGAGGAGGAGATCTACGCCGAGGGCGACCGCGCCGTGCATTTCTACAAGGTGATGTCCGGGGCGGTGCGGACCTACCGGCTCCTGAGCGACGGGCGCCGGCAGATCGACGGCTTCCACCTGCCGGGCGACATCTTCGGCCTCGAGGCCGGCGACGAGCGCCGGGCCGGCGCCGACGCTGTCGCCGACACCACCCTCCTGGCCTTCCGCCACGGCGACCGCGACGCGCTGGCCGGCGAGGCCGGGGCGCTCGCCCGCGAGGTGGTGGCGGCCATGCTGCGGGCGCTCGAGCGGGCGCAGGATCATATGCTGCTGCTCGGGCGCAAATCGGCGCGCGAGCGCGTCGCGAGCTTCCTCCTCGGGCTCGCGGGCCGGGCCGGGAGCGACGGGACGGTCGCGCTGCCGATGTCGCGGGCCGACATCGCCGACCATCTCGGCCTGACGATCGAGAGCGTGTCGCGCACCTTCACCGGCCTGGAGCGGGACGGCGTCATCGCGCTGTCGGCCCAGCGCCGCGCCGTCGTCCTGCGGGACGAAGCGGCGCTCCGGCGCCTCGATGCGTGACGGGCGGCGTCGGACCCGGCTGGCCGGTCCCGGCCGAGGGTCGTGATCGCAGGTGCCGGTCGCGCACGGGGCGCGATACCTGCTACTGATGGGGGATCCGACCTCGCCGGGGGGCGCCCGCCGCCCCTGACCCGCATGACGACGCCCGAACCTCCCCAAGGCCCCGCCCCGGATGGGCAAGACTTCGCCCCGGATGGGCA
>NZ_JBEXZS010000215.1:0-48463 GCF_040593685.1 Methylobacterium sp. EM32
GCCCGGTACCGGGGCCGGGGGCACCGGCGGGCGCGCGGCGCGGCCGATGCCGAACAATTCCTCGAGGAAGGACTGGGCCGAGGCCGGGGCCGGCGCCGCAATCAGGACCGCCGCCAGAATCGCCGCGAGGGGCAGGGCCGCCAGCGCGGGCAGGGCCACCGGGCGGGGGGAGGGGCGAACGGGCTGCATCAGGCTCCAGGCGACAGACAAGGGGCGAACGGCAGGGGATAGAGATCGCGCCGAGTCCTAGCATGGGGTCCGTGGCAGGGGCGTGGCAAGTCCGCAACATTGTCGTGGCAGCTTGACCATGGGTTCGCGGAGGAGCGGCCTGGGTGAAACGGCCTCCGCGGGCCCGTGCGAAACGCGATGCGCGAGCCGGCCCGGCTCGCCTTGCGGCCCCGAAACGGCCTTCTTATATCCGGCTCGGCGCGGGCAACGCCCCCGCTCGCCGGTCTTCCGGCGATGCGTGGTCCGGTCCGGCCCGCCCCGGCTCAAACCATTCGACAAGTACCGCCATGGGCCGAGCTGCTTCGGGGCTCGGCGGTCTGCTTAAAAAACACCAACGAGGGATCCCACCATGGGTAAAGTGATCGGCATCGACCTTGGCACCACGAACAGCTGCGTGGCCGTGATGGAAGGCACGCAGCCCAAGGTCATCGAGAACGCGGAAGGCGCGCGCACCACCCCGTCGATCGTCGCCTTCACCGACGACGGCGAGCGGCTCGTCGGCCAGCCGGCGAAGCGCCAGGCGGTGACGAACCCCGAGCGCACCTTCTTCGCGATCAAGCGCCTCATCGGCCGTACCTACGACGACCCGATGACGCAGAAGGACAAGGGGCTCGTCCCCTACAAGATCACCCGCTCGAGCGGCGGCGACGCCTGGGTCGAGGCGGACGGCAAGCCCTACTCGCCGTCGCAGATCTCCGCCTTCACGCTGCAGAAGATGAAGGAGACGGCCGAGGCCCATCTCGGCCAGCCGGTCACCCAGGCGGTCATCACCGTCCCGGCCTACTTCAACGACGCCCAGCGTCAGGCGACCAAGGATGCCGGCAAGATCGCCGGCCTCGAGGTGCTGCGCATCATCAACGAGCCGACCGCGGCGGCGCTCGCCTACGGCCTCGACAAGAAGAAGACCGGCCTGATCGCGGTCTACGACCTCGGCGGCGGCACCTTCGACGTCTCGATCCTGGAGATCGGCGACGGCGTGTTCGAGGTGAAGTCCACGAACGGCGATACGTTCCTGGGCGGCGAGGACTTCGACAACCGCATCGTCGAGTACCTGGCGGCCGAGTTCAAGCGCGAGCAGGGCATCGACCTCACCAAGGATAAGCTCGCCCTCCAGCGCCTCAAGGAGGCCGCCGAGAAGGCGAAGATCGAGCTGTCCTCGGCGACCCAGACCGAGATCAACCTGCCCTACATCACCGCCGACGCGAGCGGCCCGAAGCACCTGGCGCTGAAGCTCAGCCGCGCCAAGTACGAGTCGCTGGTCGACGACCTGGTGCAGCGCACGATCGAGCCCTGCCGCAAGGCGCTCAAGGATGCGGGCGTCTCGGCCGCCGAGATCGACGAGGTGGTGCTCGTCGGCGGCATGACCCGCATGCCGAAGGTCCAGGAGCAGGTGAAGACCTTCTTCGGCAAGGAGCCCCACAAGGGCGTCAACCCGGACGAGGTCGTGGCGATCGGCGCCGCGGTGCAGGCCGGCGTGCTCCAGGGCGACGTCAAGGACGTGCTGCTCCTCGACGTGACCCCGCTGTCGCTCGGCATCGAGACGCTCGGCGGCGTGTTCACCCGGCTCATCGACCGCAACACCACCATTCCGACCAAGAAGTCGCAGGTGTTCTCGACGGCGGAAGACAACCAGAACGCGGTCACCATCCGGGTCTTCCAGGGTGAGCGCGAGATGGCGGCCGACAACAAGCTGCTCGGCCAGTTCGACCTCGTCGGCATCCCGCCGGCCCCGCGTGGCCTGCCGCAGATCGAGGTGACCTTCGACATCGACGCCAACGGCATCGTCAACGTGACGGCCAAGGACAAGGCGACGGGCAAGGAGCACCAGATCCGCATCCAGGCCTCGGGCGGCCTGTCCGACGCCGACATCCAGCGCATGGTGCAGGAGGCGGAGGCCAACGCGGCCGACGACAAGAAGCGCCGCGAGCTGGTCGAGGTGAAGAACCAGGGCGAGGGCCTGATCCACGCCACCGAGAAGTCGGTGGCCGAGCACGGCGACAAGGTCCCGGCCGGCGACAAGGCCGCGATCACCACCGCCATCGACGCCCTGCGCCAGTCGCTGGCCGGCGAGGACGTCGAGCAGATCAAGGCCCGCACCACCGACCTGATGCAGGCCTCGATGAAGCTCGGCGAGGCGATGTACGCGGCGAGCCAGGCCGCCCCGGACGCCGCTGGCGCCCCGGGCGCCGAGGCCAAGAAGGACGACGTCATCGACGCCGACTTCCAGGAGGTCGACGACAAGGACCAGAAGAAGCGGGCGTAAATCACGCCTTGAGGTTGCCGCACGGATCTGAGATCCGTGCGGCCCGGAGCGTCGCACGATCGCAGGCCGATCGAGCGACGCTCCGGGTTTTTGATTTTGCCGCATTTTCTGCGACGAACCGGTATCCATTTCGTCGGAAAATGCTCTGGTGATTTACGATGCGACCCGGTCCCCGGCGCCCGATAACGGCGCCGGGGACCGGACGTGTATGGACGATGCCCGACGGGGATACGGCGGGGCCGGGGACAGGAATGTCGAAGCGCGACTACTACGAGGTGCTGGGCGTCGCCCGCACCGCGACCGATGGTGAGATGAAGTCGGCCTTCCGCAAGCTGGCGATGGTCTACCACCCCGATCGCAACCCCGGCGACAAGGAGGCCGAGCTCAAGTTCAAGGAGCTCAACGAGGCCTACCAGTGCCTCTCCGACGGGCAGAAGCGCGCCGCCTACGACCGCTTCGGCCATGCCGCCTTCTCGCAGGGCGGGCAGGGCGGCCCCGGATTCGGCAACGAGTTCGGCGACTTCATGTCGGACATCTTCGACACCTTCTTCGGCGACGCCCGCGGCGGTCCGGGCGGCGGGCGCCCCGGTGCGGGAGCGGGCGGGCGTCCGGGCGGGGGCCGCGAGCGCGGTGCCGACCTGCGCTACAACCTCGAGATCAGCCTCGAGGAGGCCTTCACCGGCAAGACCGAGACGATCACGCTGCCGACCTCGGTCACCTGCGAGGTCTGCGCGGGCTCCGGCGCCAAGGCCGGCTCGAAGCCCAAGACCTGCCCGACCTGCGCCGGCTACGGCCGCGTGCGCGCGGCGCAAGGTTTCTTCGCCATCGAGCGCACCTGCCCCAACTGCCAGGGCCGCGGCGAGATCATCGAGGATCCGTGCCCGGCCTGTTCGGGCGCCGGCCGCGTCACCCGCGAGCGCACCCTCTCGATCAACGTGCCGGCAGGCGTCGACGACGGCCTGCGCATCCGGCTCGCCGGCGAGGGCGAATCGGGTCTGCGCGGCGGGCCGGCGGGCGACCTCTACATCTTCCTGTCGATCAAGCCGCACCCGTTCTTCCAGCGCGACGGGGCCGACCTGTTCTGCCGCGTCCCGATCTCGATGGTGACGGCGGCACTCTCGGGCGAGATCACCGTGCCGGTGATCGACGGCTCGCACACCTCGGTCCGGGTCCCGGCTGGCACCCAGACCAACAAGCAGTTCCGCCTCAAGGGCAAGGGCATGCCGGTCCTGCGCTCGCGCGACGTCGGCGACCTCTACATCCAGGTCTTCGTCGAGACGCCGCAGAACCTCACCAAGCGCCAGCGCGAGCTCCTGCAGGAATTCGACACCCACGGCACCCAGGCCGACAACCACCCGGAGAGCGCCGGCTTCTTCTCCCGGGTGAAGGAGTTCTTCGACGGCCTCAGCGGCTCCGGCCGCGCCTGACGGCCGGGCTCGCGGCTCCGGCCGCGCCGCTTCCATGGGGCCCGCAAAAGGGTCCGCGACCCATGCAATCCCGTCGCGCGCGCTCACGCGCGACGGGATTGCATGGGCCGTAGGCCTCGTTCCGGGCGCGTCAGGCTTGACGGCGGCGCGCCTTTGAACGACAGCCGTTCCCCGAGCAATCTTTCTTCGCGTGTTCAAGGGTCTTCGGTCTTGCCTTTGCCTCACCGATCCAGGGCCAAAGCCGTCGCGGTCTCGAGCCCGCTGGCTCATCCGAAGCCCCAGAAGAAGAAGCGCGACATCCTGGAGGACGAGGCGCGGTTCCTGCGCTCCTGGTTCGAGCGGCCGCTGGTCACCGGCGCCGTGACGCCGTCGGGCCGGATGCTCGCCCGCACCATGGCCTCCTACGTCGATCCGCGCCTCTCCGGGCCGGTGATCGAGCTCGGGCCCGGCACCGGCCCGGTGACCGACGCGCTGGTGCGCCGCGGCATCGCGCCGGAGCGCCTGGTGCTCGTCGAGTACAACCCGGATTTCTGCAAGCTGCTGCGCCGGCGCTTCCCGAAGGCCACGGTGCTCCAGGGCGACGCCTACGACATCCGCGCCACCCTCGAGGGCGTGGTCGCCGAGCCGGCCTGCGCCACGATCTCGAGCCTGCCGCTCTTCACCAAGCCGCTGGAGCAGCGCCTCGACCTGCTGACGGCGGTGCACGACCTGATGCACGCCGACGCGCCGTTCGTGCAATTCACCTACGCGGTGGTGCCGCCGATCCCAGCGAAGTCGACGACCTACACCGCCAGCCGCTCGAACAAGGTGTGGCTCAACCTGCCGCCGGCGCGGGTCTGGGTGTATCGCCGGCCCTGACGGGCCCTCGACGACGGGTGGATCGCGTCGAGCCGCGGTCCCTCCACGCCATCGCGCCGATTCCAGCCCGCACCCGACCGGGATCGAGCCGTCATCTGGCAGGCTGCTCAGCCTCCTCCACCGGCTCCGGCAGCGCCATCACCCGCGGCGGATGCCCCGTCGCCTCCAGGAAGCGGATCAGGTCGCCCGGCGCCACCGCCGTGGTGGCGCCGTTGTGGAGCGGGTGGAAATTGACCGGGTCGTGCGCCATCAGCCCGGCATCGAGGATCACCGCCACCGTGCCGTCGCGGTCGTTGATCAGTCCGAACGGTGTCACCGAGCCGGGGCGCACGCCGAGACGCTCGTAGAGCAGCTCGGCCGAGCCGAAGGAGAGCCGCCCGGTGGCGCCGAGCGGCCCGTGCAGGCGCTTGAGATCGATCCGCGCCTCGGCCTCCGCCACGACCAGAAAAAGCCGCCCGCGCTTGTCCTTGAGGAACAGGTTCTTCGAGTGGCCGCCTGGCATCGCCGCCTTGAGGTCGCGGGATTCCGCCACCGTGTGCACGGGAACGTGCTCCACGGTGGCGTGGGCCACGCCGAGGCTGTCGAGGAAGGCGAACAGGTTGTCCGGCGTCGCCACCCCGTTCATGCGGCGAGATGCCGGGCGAGCGCCGCCGGATCGACGTTGCCGCCCGACAGGATCACGCCGACGCGCTTGCCCCGGACCGGCACCGCGCCCTCGAAGGCGGCGGCCGCCGCGAGGCAGCCGGTCGGCTCGACCACGAGCTTCATCCGCTCGACGAAGAACCGCATCGCCGCGACGAGCTGCGCGTCCGTGGCGGTGACGATGCCGGCGGCGTCGCGCTGGATGATCGGGAAGGTGTGCTGCCCGAGATGCGTGGTGAGCGCCCCGTCGGCGATCGAGACCGGGACCGGGATGCGCACCACCTCGCCCTTCGCCAGCGACTGCTGACCGTCATTGCCGGCCTCGGGCTCGACGCCCCAGATCTCGATCCCCGGCGACAGGGCCTTGGCCGACAGGCACGAGCCGGCGAGCAGTCCGCCGCCGCCGAGGCAGACGAGCAGCACGTCGAGGGGGCCGACCTCCTCGATCAATTCCTTCACCGCGGTGCCCTGGCCGGCGATCACGTCCGGATGGTCGTAGGGTGGGATCACCGAGAGACCGCGCGCCTCGGCGAGGCTCCGGCTCACCGCCTCGCGGTCCTCCTTGTAGCGGTCGTAGGTCACGATCTCGGCGCCGTAGCCGCGGGTCGCCGCGACCTTGATGGCGGGGGCGTCGTGCGGCATCACGATCACCGTCGGCACGCCCTGGAGCGCCCCCGCATAGGCGATCGCCTGGGCGTGGTTGCCCGAGGAGAAGGCGAGCACCCCGCGCCGGCGCTGCTCAGGCGAGAGCGCCGCGATGGCGTTGCAGGCGCCCCGGAACTTGAAGGCGCCGGCCCGCTGCAGCGGCTCGGCCTTGAAGAACAGGGTGGCGCCGGTCCGCGCATCGGCGGTGCGCGAGGTGAGCACCGGGGTGCGGTGGGCGATGCCGGCGATCCGTCCGGAAGCGGCCTCGACGTCGGCGAAAGCGATGCTCATCTCAGCGGTTCTCGAAGTTGGGCTTACGCTTCTCGACGAAGGCCTTCATGCCTTCCTTCTGGTCGTGGGTGGCGAAGAGCCCGTAGAAGACCCGGCGCTCGTAGCGGATCCCCTCGGTCAGGGTGGTCTCGAAGGCCCGGTCGACGCTCTCCTTGGCGACCATCACGGAGGGCAGCGACATCGACGCGATGGTCTCGGCCGCCTTCATCGCCTCGTCGAGGAGGTCGGCGGCCGGGATCACCCGGGCGACGAGGCCGGAGCGCTCGGCTTCCGCGGCGTCCATCATCCGGCCGGTGAGGCACAGGTCCATCGCCTTGGCCTTGCCGACCGCGCGGGTCAGGCGCTGAGTGCCGCCGGCGCCGGGGATCACCCCGAGCTTGATCTCGGGCTGGCCGAACTTGGCAGTGTCGGCGGCGAGGATGAAGTCGCACATCAGCGCCAGCTCGCAGCCGCCGCCCAGCGCGTAGCCCGCCACCGCGGCGATGATCGGCTTGCGGCGCCGGCCGACCTTGTCCCACTCGCCGAACGGATCGGCCATGTAGAATTCGGGGTGGGTGCGGTCCTGCATCTCGCGGATGTCGGCGCCGGCGGCGAAGGCCTTCTCCGAGCCGGTGATGACGATGCAGCCGATGCCGTCGTCGCGCTCGTAGCCGTCGAGGGCGTGGTTCAGCTCGGCGATCAGCGCGTTGCAGAGCGCGTTCAGCGCCGCCGGCCGGTGCAGGGTGACGAGCGCCACCCGCCCGCGCGTCTCGACCCAGATGTTCTCGTAAGCCACGGCGTTCCTCCCGCTTGGTTCCCCTGCTTGGCTAGGGGAGGGCGGGGCGGCGCGCAAGCGCCCGCGGGTCGGGTCAGCCCGGCGGCGGCGGGTCGGGCGCCTCCACCACGTCCTGGCGCTGGAGCTGGAGGGCGACGAACCAGCACAGGGACGCCCAGGCGGCGCCGATGCACCAGCCGGCGAGCACGTCGCTCGGCCAGTGCACCCCGAGATAGACCCGGCTCATCCCGACGAGGAGCGTGGTGACGACGCCGAGCCCCATCACGAAGGCCTTGACCTTGCCCGAGCGCTCGACCCGGGCGAGCAGGATCGCCAGGGTCAGGTAGGCGATGGCCGATAGCATGGCGTGGCCGCTCGGGAAGCTCGCCGTGAAGGTCTCCATGCCGTGCGGCACGAGGTCCGGCCGCGGGCGGCGGAAGAACAGCTTGAGCCCCGTCGACAGGAGCTCGCCGCCGCCCACCGCGACGAGGACGAACAGGGCGGCGCGCCGCCGTGCCGTGACCGCCAGATAGAGCACCACGCAGGCGGTGACGTAGACGATGCCGAACACGCTGCCGAAGGCGGTGATGTCGCGCATCGTCTCCGGCAGCCAGGACGGGCCGATCGGCTGGGCGAGGTCGCCGGGCACCCGCAGCGCCAGCAGCAGGCGGTCGTCGAAGCCGAACGAGCCGCCCTCGCGGATCTCGTCGGCGAGCTTGAAGAAGCCGAAGCCGAACAGGCTGACGGCGAGCAGCGAGGCGAGCGGCCCGATCTCGTTGAGGCGGAGCCGCAGCCAGAATGCGGTGGCGTGGCGCCGGAACGGGATCTCCATCATGCGCCTCCGAACGGGAACCGGCCGCGGGCCTCCCACGGGCCGCCGAGATAGCGCCAGAGCAGGAGTCCGGTGCCGATGATCTCCCGCTTCACGAAACCGGCCTCGAGTTCGCGGTGGAGCGCCCGCGCCTCCTCCGGCGCGACCTTGTTCTGCACCGTCACGTGCGGCCGGTAGCCCTGGCGGTCCTGCAGCGTCAGCCAGGGTTCGAACGTCGCGGCGAGGCGCCCGCGCAGGGCCGACAGGCGGGGCGAGTCGAGCCCGTAGGCGACGCCGCGGCCGATGAAGCGCAGGGACGCGACCTCGACGGGCAGCGGCGCTTGCGCCCGCACTTCCGCGGCCAGGGTCTCGACGATGCCGCGCTCCTCCTCGCCCGGGAGGTGGTGGAACAGCGTGACGTGGGCCGGAATCTTGTTGAGGGCCGGCGGGAAGTAGCGGCGGCGCTGGCCGTCGAACTCCGCGAAGGCGGCCTCGTCGAGTTCCAGGGTGAGGATCAGGGGGGACTGCGGCATGCTCCCGCCGAAAATGGCGCGGCCTTGCGGAATGGCCAGGGGCAGCGGCGCTGTTCAGCTTCGTCTAAGCCCGCTACACGGCGCGGATGCGCGACAGCACCGACATGGTCCATCTCGGCCGGGATGGCTGGCTCTTCCTGACCGGCGGCACCAACCGGGTGCGGCAGCAATACCGGGCGAGCCTGCCTGTCGCCTGGCGGCTGTGGCGCTGGCGCCGGCTGATCGAGTTGCGCACCGCGCGGGCGGCGGCCTCAGGGGTGCGCGCCTTCCACGTCGTGGTGCCGGAGAAGCTGAGCATCTACGACGACCGGCTCGACGGGCTACCCCTCGATCCCGCCCTGTCGCCGGCCCGGCGCCTCGGCGCGCGCCTCGCCCGCTCGCCCGCGGCGCGCGCCTGGATCGACCTCGTCGGCCCGTTGCGGGCGGCGCGGGATGTGGAGCCGCCGCTCTACCTGCGCACCGACACCCATTGGAGCCAGGAAGGCTGCCGCCTCGCCTACGGGGAGATCATGCGGGTGCTCGGCGCCGTGCCGCCGGCCGACCTCGCGACGCGGCCGTTCCACGACCATGACGGCGTGCTCGACCTCGGCGCCAAGCTCGATCCGCCGCGGCGCGAGACGATGCGGGTCTACGAGGTGCAGCGCGACGCGGTGCGGACCTACGCCAACCCGCTGGTCGAGGCCCACGAGGCGCGGGGGACGGCCGCCGACCTCCATGTCGGCGCCCACGTGGTCTTCCGCAACGACAGCCCGGCCGCCGATCCGCGCACGCTGATGCTGTTCGGCGATTCCTGCTCGCATTTCCACCCGATCTTCCTGACCGGGCTCCTCGCCGAAAGTTTTCGCGAGCTGCACTTCGTCTGGTCGGCGAGCCTCGACTGGGGTTACGTCGAGCGGGTGCGCCCGCACCTGCTGCTGGTCGAGGTGGCGGAGCGCTTCCTGGCGCGGGTGCCGACGGACCGGTTCGACGTCGCGGCGAAGGGCGCGCGACGGATCGATGCGGGGGAGGGGGTCGGCGCCGGGATCTGAGAGCCTGTTTGACCGCTTGCGCTGGTTGGTCCGACACCCACGCCGACATCTCTCAACGTCATCCCGGGGCTCGCTGCAAGCGAGAACCCGGGATCCATAACCGCTGACGCTCCAGGATGAAACGGGACGGTGCAAGCCCGGTTCTGCGCCGTCAGCGGTTATGGATCCCGGGTTCCGCTACGCGGCCCCGGGATGACATCGAGGGTTTCAATGCGGTCGGCCAACTCAAACAGGCTCTGAGGCGGTTTTCCGCTTGATCGATCGACTAAAGGTAATGCGCATCTCCCCTTTCCCGTGTGGGAGATGGGCCGGGGGTGAGGGTGCTACGGTTCCGCAGAAAGCTCGGAGCGTCGTGCTACCAGCACAACGTTTTCAGCTTTGCACAGAAGCGTGTCACCCTCACCCCTACCCCTCTCCCACACCTTGGAGCGATCCCGGGCAGGCCCGGGATCGCCTGGAGAGGGGATCCCGCACTTTATCAAGACTACATTGGATCAAGCAAAAATCAGACTATTCTTCCGCCGCACACCGCGCCGCGCCCGATTCCGCGGCGTCGCACCAATCCGTCCCCGTCCACAGCCGCACCTGCACGGTGGCGACGCCGTCCGCGACGGTGATGCGGTTGTAGGCGTTGGGCTCGTTGCCGCGCAGGCGCGTCGAGGTGGCGGAGCCGGCCTGGACCGCGAGCAGCCGCCGGCCGGTCGCCTTCGCCTCCGGCCGGTCGATCTCGGCCTTCGGGCCGTCCGGCGTCGGCTCGGCGAAGCGGGCGTAGCCGCGGTGGAGGTGGCCGGCCAGCGTCAGGCCGACGCCGTGGCGCTGGAAGGCGTCGAGGGCCTCGTCGGCGCGGCCGACCAGGCGCGCCTCCTCGTCCCAGGGCGGCGGCATGAAGGGGTGGTGGCCGACCACGATCCGGAACAGGCCCGGCGGCAGGGCGTCGAGCTTCGCTTCCGTCCGCTTGATCTGCCCGCGGGTGATCTTGCCCTGCGACCAGTCGGTCTCCGGCGCCCAGGTCCGCACGGTGTTGAGGCAGATCACCGCGATCTCGTCGTCCTGGAAGACCGGCTCGGTCTCGGGCGCGACGTAGCGGCGGTAGCGCCGGAACGGATGGAAGAAGCGTTGCCAGAGCCGGAACGGCGAGATGTCGTGGTTGCCCGGCACGGCGATCCACGGATGCGGCAGCCGGTCGAGGAAGGCCTTCGCCTCCAGGTATTCCCGGGTGCGGGCGCGCATGGTGAAGTCGCCCGAGATGATGATCAGGTCCGGCTGGTCGCGGGTCAGCTCCGCCACCAGGCCCTCCACCACCGCCGGGTCGGTGCGGCCGAAATGCAGGTCCGAGATATGGGCGATCCGCTTCATCGGGGATCCTCCGCCGGCACGAGGACCCGCAGGGCGCCCGGGAGAAGGCGGTAGCGCAGGGGTGGGGCGATCAGCACGACCTCTCCGTCATTCATCACCCGCAGGGCCTTGCGGGCGTCGAGGGTCAGGGCGTCGGTCTCGTGCCGCTCCAGGTCCGGCAGGCGGCGCCACTCGCCGACCGCGAAGCCGAGCCCGAGGCGCACGAGCCGCGCCGCCGACAGGGTCTCGACGAGGTAGAGCGTGAGGTGCCCGCCGTCGACGCCCGCCCGCGACAGAACCTGCCCGAAGCCCTCCCGGTAATCGCCGCAGACCACCGCGAGCGCCCGGAAGCGCACCCACCTCGTGGTGCCGCCGAGGGTCAGCACGGCGCGCTCCCGCGGGTAGCGCCCGAGATGCCGCAGAAGGCCGGCGGCCATCCGCAGGAGGTCGGGCATCCCCATGCGCCCGCGCCGCGCCTCGCGGTGGCGCGCCATCCGGGCCGGCATGCCGAGCACCGAGTTGATCAGGAAGACGTGGCCGTTGACCTCGCCGGCGTCGATCCGGCGCACGAGGCCGGTCGCCAGCACGTGGACCGCCCCGTCGAGGTCAAGCGGCAGCCCGAGGTCCTTCGCCAGCAGGTTCATGGTGCCGAGCGGCAGGATGCCGAGGGGGACGTCCCGGCCGGTGAGGATTTGCGCCGCGCAGGCCAGCGTCCCGTCGCCGCCGGCGACCGCCATGGCGTCGATGCCCGGGATCGTCGCGGCCGCCGCCAGCCGCTCCGGCAGGGGGGCATCGGGACGCGGCTCCGGCACGACCGCGAGGCCCGCCGCCTCCAGGCGCTCGCGCAGGGCGCCCGGCGTCACGGCTCCGTCGACGAGCGAGCCCGCCGCCAGGTTCGCCACCAGCACGACCCGGCGGGCGGGCGCTTCACCACTCTGATTGGTCACACGGATCGTCCCGGGCGGCGGAGGCGCCGCCGGGGCAGGATGCCGGGCCCGTGTCTCAGGCAGATGGCGGGGCCGGCATCTCACGACGGCCCGCCCCCGCGATCCCGTCCGGGAGCATGTGTCGTTCGCCCGGACGGCTTTGAAGCCCTCTGGGTCATTCCGGGGCCGCGCAGCGGAGCCCGGAATCCAGAACCGCGGATCGTTCAGGATAGGGCGGAGATCGTTCCGCTTTATTCTTTTCCACCTGCGCGTCTGGATTCCGGGCTCCGCTGCGCGGCCCCGGAATGACGCGGAGGGTTTCAACTTCGCCGGGGCAAGGTGCACCAAGCCCGATACGTCGGCCGCGGGCCATGGAGGCCCGCGGCCAGCGAACCTTTTACGCCGCCTGCTTGGCCGCCTCGCCGTAGAACGTGCCGCCGCGCTCGGCCATCGCCACCAGCGTCTCCGGCGGGGAGAAGCGGGCGCCGTGCTTGGCTTCGAGCTTCCGGCAGAGTTCGACGAACCGGGCCGCCCCCATGAAGTCGATGTAGGACAAGGCGCCCCCGGTGAACGGCGCGAAGCCGAAGCCGAGGATCGAGCCGACATCGGCCTCGCGCGGATCGGTGACCACGCCCTCGCCGAAGGTCCGGGCGGCCTCCAGCGCCTGGGTGACGAGGAGGCGCTGCTTCAACTCCTGGAAATCCACCGCGTCGGGATCGAGCCGGGTCTCTTGCAGGTCGCGCAAGCCCGGCCAGAGCTTCTTCGAACCCTGCTCGGGATAGTCGTAGAAGCCCTTGCGGTTCTTGCGTCCGAGCCGGCCCTCGCCCTCGACCAGCGCCGTGAGCACGCGCTCCTGCACCGGATTGACGGCCGCCTCGCCGACCTGGGCCTTCGTCGCCTTGACGATCTTGAGGGCGAGGTCGACGCCGACCTCGTCGTTGAGCGAGAGGGGGCCGACCGGCATGCCGGCCTGACGCCCGGCATTCTCGATCATCGCGGCGGGCACGCCCTCGCCGAGCATCAGGTGGCCTTCGAGGATGTAGGCGCCGACGCAGCGATTGGCGAAGAAGCCGCGGGCGTCGTTGACGACGATCGGGGTCTTCTTGATCGCCCGGACGTAGTCGAGGGCCACCGCCAGAGCGCGCTCGCCCGTCGCCTTGCCCATGATGATCTCGACCAGCATCATCTTCTCGACCGGCGAGAAGAAGTGGATGCCGATGAACTGCTCCGGCCGGCCCGACGCCTTGGCGAGGCCACTGATCGGCAGGGTCGAGGTGTTGGAGGCGAAGACCGCGTCCGGCCCGATCACCGCCTCGACCTTGGCGATCACCTCGGCCTTGACCTTCGGATCCTCGAACACCGCCTCGACGACGAGGTCGCACCCCGCCAGCGCACCGTAATCGCCGGTCGCGGTGATGCGCGACAGCAGCGCGTCGCGGTCGGCGGTCTTGGCGCGGCCCTTCATGATCTGGTCGGAAACGAGCTTGTGAGCGTAGGCCTTGCCCTTCTCGGCCGCTTCCGCCGACTGGTCGACCAGCACGACCTCCAGCCCGGCATTGGCCGAGACGTAGGCGATGCCCGCCCCCATGAAGCCGGCGCCGACGACGCCGACCTTCTTGAGCGGGACCGCGCCCACGCCCTTCGGCCGGCGGGCGCCCTTGTTGAGCTCGCCCATCGACAGGAACAGGGTGCGGATCATCGCCGCCGCTTCCGGCGAGCGCAGGATCTTGGCGAAGTACCGGCTCTCGACCTTGAGCGCCAGGTCCATCGGCAGCTGCAGGCCCTCGTAGACGGCGTGCAGGATCGCCTTGGCTGCGGGATAGTTGTCGTGGGTCTCGCGGCGGTAGATGGCGTTGGCCGGCGGCCAGGTCATCATGCCGACGGGCGAGTAGACCTTGCCCGACGGCGCCTTGAACTTCGGCTGGTCCCAGGGCGCCACGGCCGAGCCGCCGGCCTTGATCCACTCCTTCGCCTTCTGGACGATTTCGGCCCGCGGCGCGACCGCGTGGACGAGGCCCATGTTGCGGGCCATCAGCGGACGGATCTGCTCGCCCTTGAACAGCATCTGCAGGGCGTCGCCGGTCTGCATCAGGCGGGCGACCCGCTGCGTGCCGCCGGCGCCGGGGAACAGCCCGACCTTGATTTCCGGTAGACCGACCCGGGTCTTGTCGTCATCCGACAACACCCGGTGATGGCAGGCGAGCGCCAGCTCGAGGGCGCCGCCGAGGCAGGTGCCGTGCACGGCCGCCGCGAACGGCTTCCCGCTCGTCTCGAGCTTGCGGTAGAGCAGCGTCAGCCGGCGCGATTCCTCGAAGAAGAAGGTCATCGCCTCCTCTTGGCCGCGCTCGTGGGCGAGCCGCGCGTATTCGGCGCCGAGGCCTTGCAGCATCGTCAGGTCGGCGCCGCCCGAGAACGTGTCCTTGCCCGACGTGATGACGCAGCCCTTGATGGCGGCATCGGCCACCACCGCGTCGATAATCTGGTTCAGCTCGTCCATCACCTCCGGGGTGACGACGTTCATCGAGCGGCCGGGCATGTCCCAGGTGGCGAGCGCCACGCCGTCGGCATCGGTCTCGAAGCGGAAATTCGTGAGGTTCATGGCGAGGGCCTCGTGAGAGCGATTACGGCTTGGCCGGTGCAGGCACCGGTGCCGGTGCAGGCGCCGGCGTCGGGGCCGGCACGCCCTGCGGGGCTGGCGTCTGGCCGTTGCCCTGCTGCGACAGGGCCGCGAGCGAGAGCAGGTTCATCATCTTGGTCACCGCGTCCTTGGTGATCGTGGTGACCATAGAGGTCGGGTCGGCGTTGAGCGCCTGGAACTTCTGGTAGACCGGGTCGTCGTAGATCGAGACGAGCCGCTTCAGCTCGGCGGCGTCGAATTTTTGCGCGTATTCCTTCGACAGACCGTCGACGAGGGTGTCGCGCTCCTGCGCGAAGGTCTTCTCCAGCTCGGGACGCAGCTTGGCCGATTGCTCCGCGCTCATCGAGGCGAGGGTCTTCTCCTCGGCCTGCTTGAACGCCTGGGTCAGGTTGCGGGCGACCGTCTTCGAGACGATGTCGCGGGCGAGCGCGACTCTGTCGTCGTCGGCCCGGGCCGGGCCGGCGAGCGTCAGGCCGAGCACCAGGAGGGGGAGGGCCGGGAAAGCGAGGGGACGCCGCATGCTCACACCCGCTCGATGATCGTGGCGGTACCCATGCCGGCGCCGATGCACAGGGTCACGAGGGCGGTCCGCTTGCCCGTGCGCTCCAGCTCGTCGAGCACGGTGCCGAGGATCATCGCCCCGGTGGCGCCGAGGGGATGGCCGAGCGCGATGGCGCCGCCATTGACGTTGACCTTGGCGGGATCGACGTCGAAGGCCTGGAGGAAGCGCAGGACCACCGCCGCGAAGGCCTCGTTGACCTCGAACAGGTCGATGTCACCGATGCTCATGCCGGCACGTTTGAGCACCTTGCGGGTCACGTCGACCGGGCCGGTCAGCATCAGGGCCGGGTCGGAGCCGATATTGGCGAAGGCCCGGATGCGGGCGCGGGGCTTCAGGCCCGCCCTGGCTCCGGCCTCCTGCGAGCCGATCAGCACCGCGGCGGCGCCGTCGACGATGCCCGACGAGTTGCCGGCATGGTGGACGTGCTCGACCGCCTCGACATCCGGATGCGCGTCGACCGCGACGGCATCGAAGCCGCCCATCTGGCCCATCTGGACGAAGGACGGCTTGAGCGAGGCCAGCGACTGCATGTCGGTGCTCGGACGGCGGTGTTCGTCGTGGTCGAGGAGCGTCAGGCCGTTGACGTCGCGCACCGGCACGACCGAGTTCTTGAACCGGCCATCCTCCCAGGAGCGGGCGGCGCGCTTCTGCGATTCGACCGCGTAGGCATCGCACTCGTCGCGGGAGAAGCCGTACTTGGTGGCGATCAGGTCGGCCGAGACGCCCTGCGGCATGAAGTACGACTTGATGGCGATGGCGGGATCGACCGGCCAGGCGCCGCCCGACGCCCCGAGGCCGATGCGGCTCATCGATTCGACGCCGCCACCGACCGCCATGTCGTGCTGGCCGCTCATCACCTGGGCGGCGGCGAAGTTCACCGCGTCGAGGCCCGAGGCGCAGAACCGGTTGATCTGCACGCCCGGCACGTGGTTGCCGTAATCGGCCACGAGCGCCGCCGCGCGGGCGATGTCGCCGCCGGCCTCGCCGACCGGATCGACGCAGCCGAGCACCACGTCGTCGACGAGGGTCGTGTCGAGGGCATTGCGGTCCTTGAGGGCGCGGAGCGCGGTCTCGGCGAGGCAGAGCGCCGTCACCTCGTGCAGCGAGCCGTCGGGCTTGCCGCGGCCGCGGGGGGTGCGGACGTGGTCGTAGATGTAGGCGTCGGGCATGGGGCGTCTTCCCGGAAAATTCGTGCGGCGGCCCGGGGACGGGCGCCGGGGAGGGGGAGCGCGCCGGTCAGGCGCGCTCCGCTTCGATGCGGACGATGCGGCGCTCGTGATCGTCGAGGCGGTGGACGAGGGCCCCGAAGCCGGCCACGACCGCATGGGTCAGGCCAGTCACCCGGGTGTCGAGTTCGTCGATGCGCGCCTCGACATGGTCAAACCGGCTCTCGACCTTCGCTTCCAACCGCTCGACCTTGCGCTCGAGCTGCTCGATGGACCCGCGGATGGCGCGAAGATGTTCGAGGACCAGGTTCTCGGGTTCGGCCATGGGAGGTAGCTCCGTGCGTTGGAGACGAACCTAGAACAGCTCCGCCGGCACCGCCATGACGGCGTCCGATCCGGCCGAGATCCGGGCAAGCCGGGTGCCGGTCTCCGGCAGCACGCGCTCGACGTAGAATCGGCCGGTGGCGAGCCGCGCGTCGAGGCGCTCGGCGATGCCCTCGCCGGACTTCTTCTTCTCGGCCGTCGCCTTGGCGATCCGGCCCCACATGTAGCCCATGGCGACGAGGCCCATCAGGTGCATGTAGTCGGTCGCCGCCGCACCCGCATTGTCGGGCTTGGCCATGGCGTTCTGCATCAGCCACATCGTCGCCTGCTGCAGGTGGCCGAGGCTCTTCATCAGGGGCGCGCAGAAGACCTTGAGGCTCTCGTCCTCGGCGTTCTCCTTGCAGAAGCCCTCGACCTCGGCGAGGAAGCGCATCATCGCCCGGCCGCCGTCGCGCGGCAATTTCCGGCCGACGAGGTCCATCGCCTGGATGCCGTTGGCGCCCTCGTAGATCTGGGCGATGCGGGCGTCGCGCACGAATTGCGACATCCCCCATTCCTCGATGTAGCCGTGACCGCCGAACATCTGCTGGGCGTCGACCGCGTTGGCGAAGCCCCGGTCGGTCAGCACGCCCTTCACCACCGGGGTGAGCAGGCCCATATGGTCTTCCGCCGCCTGGCGGGCAGCCGGATCCTCGGAGCGGTGGGCGATGTCAGCCTGGAGCGCGGTCCAGATGACGAGGGCCCGGGCGGCCTCGTTGAAGGCGCGGATGTTCAGGAGCGTCCGGCGCACGTCCGGGTGGACGATGATCGGGTCGGCGGGCTTCTCGGGCGCCTTGGCGCCGGTCAGCGAACGGCCCTGGAGCCGGTCGCGGGCGTAGGCCACGGCGTTCTGGTAGGCGACCTCGGATTGGCCGAGTCCCTGGATGCCGACGGCGAGGCGGGCCTCGTTCATCATGACGAACATCGCGTTGAGGCCGCGATTGGCCTCGCCGACGAGCCAGCCGGTGGCGCCGTCGTAGTTCATCACGCAGGTGGCGTTGCCGTGGATGCCCATCTTGTGCTCGATGGCGCCGCAGGACACGCCGTTGCGCGCGCCCACCGCCCCGTCGGGCCCGACCAGGAACTTCGGCACCACGAAGAGCGAGATGCCCTTGGTGCCAGCCGGCGCGCCCTCGATCCGGGCGATCACCAGGTGGATGATGTTCTCCGACAGGTCGTGCTCGCCCGCCGAGATGAAGATCTTGGTGCCGGTGAGCGCGTAGGAGCCGTCGCCGTTCGGCACGGCCTTGGTCTTGAGCAGGCCGAGATCCGTGCCGCAATGCGGCTCGGTCAGGTTCATCGTGCCGGTCCAGGTTCCCTCGACCATCTTCGGCAGGTAGGTGCGCTTCTGCTTCTCGGAGCCATGGACCAGGAGCGCCGCCATGGCGCCCTGCGTCAGGCCCGGATACATCCCGAGCGCGACGTTGGCGCCCGACACGAATTCCTGCATCACGCTGTTGAGGGTGTGGGGCAGGCCCTGGCCGCCATACTCCTCGGGCATCGACAGGCCCATCCAGCCGCCGCCCGCATAGGCGTCGTAGCCGGCCTTGAAGCCCTTCGGCGTCGTGACGCTGCCGTCCGGATGGCGGGTGCAGCCCTCGAGGTCGCCGACCCGGTTGAGCGGCGCCAGCACCTCCTCGCAGAGCTTCGCGCCCTCGGCGATCACCGCCTCGACCACGTCGGGCGTCGCCTCGGCGAAGCCGGGCAGGTTGCTGTAGCGCGCGATCCCGAACACGTCGTTGAGGAGGAACAGCACGTCCTCCACCGGTGCCTTGTAGCTCGGCATGGTTCCCCCGCTCCCACGATCTGATTCAGATCCGTCCGCGGAGCCTCCGCGGCGAGATAGTTCATATGTAAACTATCTGGGTGCGGAACGGCAAGGGGCCTGCCGGCGCGCCGCCGCGCCTCGTGCCGGACAAGGTTGACGCAGGATGAGCCCTTGACTGCGTCCCTGGCCCGCGGCCGAGGTTCCGAACCGGGCGGCGCCCGCCCCCGCAGGGCGCCGCCGGAACGCTTATCGCTCTCGCCGCCGTCGGCAATCTTGCCTCGGGCGCTCTTGGCATCGGGCGTCTTGGTCTCAGGCGCTCGCGACGGCCTTGCCGTAGCCCCGCAGCGCCTCGAGCGCCCGCTCGATCTCCGCCTTCTGGTTCTCCAGGTGGGTGATCTGCTCGGCGACCTGGGCCGGGGAGAGGGCGAGGGTCGCACCGGCACCGGCCTCGGCGAGCTCGTCGCCATCGACCATCGCGGCGATCTCGCGCAGGGTGAAGCCGAGCTCCTTGCCGCGCAGGATGGTGGCGAGGCGCGAGCGGTCGTCCTCGGTGTAGAGCCGGGTCGTGCCGCGGCGCTGCGGATGCAGGAGACCCTTCGCCTCGTAGAAGCGCAGAGCCCGCAACGTGACGCCGAACTCCTCGGCGAGGTCGCCGATGGTGAGCGTTGCCGGTGCCGTCGAGCGGCCGGCCGGCCGGCCGGTGCGCGAAGCGGATCCGCCGGAGCGGACGGACGCCCCTCTGCTGCTCTCGGTCTGCCGATCATAAGCCATGCCGATTCCCCCGTTGAGACACGCACGCTGTCATACCAGGGACGCCGTTCAGGCACCCTGTGACACAAAGAAGGTCAAATGACCTACCTAAGGGAAAGGTAACGTCAACTTGAGCGTGCGTTACTTACGGTAAAATGCGCGAGGTTTCAAGCTCTTACGGCGGAAATCAGATTACCGTTACGGGGATCCGGTTGGGGATAGGGGAACCGGAATGCCCGTCCGGCTTGCGTCAGTTCGCGCGCAGGTTGTGAACATAAAATGGTCATCAGTGAGTTGCGCATGCAACGATTGGGGCCGGCATACGTGCCGGAGCGGACGTAAGGTCGCGACTTAACCGCTTGTTTACCGTGTCGCTCGAAAGTGCGGGAGGGAACCTTCACAGGCTGCTGCCACTGACCGGATCTTCAAGGATCGAGCAGGGCGCGGGGTTCCTGCCGACGACGAGCCGGCGCCTATTTGCGAGATCCCCCAGGCCCCTTGCGCAGAGCCCGCTATGAGACGGACCGCTCCCACACTCGATGCTTTCGATCCGGAGCTGCGCGACGCCGCCCGCGAGGCCGCCCGGCGCGCCGGGTTGTCGGTGGACGAGTGGCTGGCCGAGGCGATCAGCGAGGGCTCCGCCCGCGCCGGCGTGCGTCAGCAATCGCGCCGCATCGCAGGATCCCGCCGCGCGCGGCACGACGCATTTCAGGCTCAGAGCTTCCCGGAGGACGAGCCGGAGGTCCGAAGGGCCGACCGGTCCTGGCCGCACGACGCGCCCCGGGCGCAGCGTCCGCGCCACGGGCGCGGGCCGGTCGCCGAGCCCGCAGCCGCGCCGGCAATCTCCGTCGCGGCCGCCTTGCCGGCCACGAGCGACGCCCAACTGGTCGAGGCCGTCGCGGCGATCGGCCGCCGCCTCGACGCGATCGACCGCCGCATCAGCGAGAACCGCGAGGCCGTCGACGAGGCGGTGACCAAGGCGGTGCAGGACAGGAAGGCGGCGCAGGCCGGCGAGGCACACCCCGCCGACGACGCCTCCATCCCGCGCGACGCCACGGCGCGGCCGGCCGGCCGCCGCGCCCGCCCGGCACCCAACAGCCTCGCCGCCGCGGTGGCGGAGATCCGCCAGCGCCAGCAGCAGCTCGACGACGGCGCCCCCGAGGACGACCAGGAGATCCTGGTCGACGGCCTGCGGCGGGACCTCGCCCGGGTGATGGAGACGACCGAGGCCGCCGCCGACAAGCTCTCGCCGGCGATCGCCGGGCTGCAGGCCGAGACCTCGCGCCTGCGCGACTCGATCGGCACCCTCGCCACCAGCGGCGACCTTGTGACCCTGGAGCAGGCAGTCCGTACCCTGGCCGACGAGGTCCATCGGGCCCGTGACCCGGCCGACCTCGTCGCCATCGCCGGGCCGATCGACCTGATGCGGGTCCAGGTCGGCCGCCTCGCCGACGACGTCGCCGCCAACGTGCATGCCCGGGTGGCCCAGGACGTCGAGCGCCTGGCGCGGCAGGTGGACGGGACGCTCGGCGCCGACCGGACCGGTCTCGCCGATCGCGACGCGGCCGCCAAGCTGTTCGCCGAGCTCGAGGAGATCCGCGGCCGGCTAGCGGTGCTCGCCGAGCCGGCCCGGGTGCAGAACCTCGCCCGGTCGGTCGACGAGCTCACCGAGACCGTGACCCGGCTCGGCAACGGCATGCTCGACAGCCCGGCCCTGATGAACGAGCTGCGGCCGCTCCTGGAGGAGATCCGCGAGGGCGTGCGCGCGCCCGGCGCCGACGCGCCGGCCCTGGCCCAGGGCATCGCCGATCTCGACCGCAAGCTCGACGACCTGCGCGCCGAGCGGCGCGAGCAGCCGAACGCGGCCGGCGACATCCTCGGCCGCATCGACGCCCTCTCGGCCAAGGTCGACCAGGTCGCCTCGGTCAACACCGTCGGCGACGTGATGGGGCGGCTGGAGCAGATCGGCGAGGCCCTGCGCCAGCCGGCGCTGCCGAGCAGCGATCTCGCGTCGATCCACGGAATGCTGCGCAGCCTCGCCGACAAGCTCGACCGCGTCGGGCAGGGAGCGGGCGGCGAGACCCTCGACGGCCTCGAGCGCCAGGTCCTGGCGCTGGCGAGCCGCATCGACACCCGCGGCAGCGATCCGGCCCTGGCGGGCCTGGAGCGCACCATGGGCGACCTCCTCGCCCAGGTCGCGCTCCTGCGCGACGAGGCGCCGATCCAGGCCGCGGCGGAGCGCGCCGCCCGCAGCGTCGCCGACTCGATCGGGGCCGAGCGCAAGGGCACGGCGGAAGCCGAGGGCCTCGGCGGGCTGCAGGCGATGCTCGCCGACATGCGGGTGCAGCAGGCGGCGTCCGACAAGCGCCTCCAGGCCACGATGGAGGGCGTGCATTCCGCCCTCGAGCAGCTGGTCTCCCGGCTGACCCATCTCGACGGAGAGCGCCGGAGCGAGGCGGTCCCGGCCGCCGTCGCGGCGCCGGCCCGCCACGCCCGCAACCTGCGCGACACGTTGCGCGAGACCACGACCCCGGCGCCGGAGCCGCGCCCGGGCCGCCGGCCGGAGGCGCCCAAATCCGGCCTAGCGAGCGCTGGCCCGGCGAATCTTGGCCTGACCAGCCCGGCTGACGAGATGATCGAGCCCGGCGCGGTGCGCCCGCGCCAGCCGCACGGGGCCGAGACCGTCCCCGCGCCGGAGCTGCCGGCCGGCGACATCAAGGCGAGCTTCATCGCGGCGGCCCGCCGCGCCGCCCAGGCCGCGGCGGCCGAGGCGGCCGGCACCGGACCGGCCCTGCCCGCGCCCGAGCGGAGCGTCGAGTCCCGGGGCAGCCTGGTCGAGCGGCTGCGGGCCGCGATCGAGCGCCGCCGCCGGCCGCTGCTCCTCGGCATCGCGGCGATCGTGCTGGCGCTCGGGACGCTGCAGGCCCTGCACAGCGCCGGCTCGCGAACCGGCAGCCCGACGATCTCCTCGTACGAGGCGGCGACGCCGGCCGATCCGGCGACGACCCAGGCTACCGGCGCGCCCGCCCTGCCCAAGGGCACGCCCCCGGTCGCGGCTCCCGCCGCCACGGCGGAGGCCAAGCCTGCGGAGCCGAAGGCTGCGGATGTCAAACCGGCTCCCGCCAGGCCCGATGCCGTCAAGCCCGACACCGCTCCCCAGAAGGGCGCGGAGACGGTGGCCCCGGAGGCGGGCAAGCCGAGCCTCGCCGCCAGGCCGACGATGCCGCGGGTGACCGACATGGCGTCCCTGCACAACGAGCTCGCCGGGCTTCCGGCCGGCGCCGCACCCTTGCGTCAGGCGGCCCTCGACGGCGACGGTGCGGCGATCTACGAGCTCGCGAGCCGCGCCGTCGACGGCCGCGGCCTGCCGCGGGACACCGCCCTCGCCGCCAAGCTGTTCGACCGTCTGGCCGGCGCCGGCTACGCTCCCGCGCAGTACCGTCTCGGCAGCCAGTACGAGAAGGGCCTCGGCCTGGTCCGCGACCAGGAGAAGGCCCGGCTCTGGTACGGCCGCGCGGCGATGCAGGGCCATGTCCGGGCGATGCACAACCTCGCGGTGATGCTGGCCGAATCCGGCTCCGCCGGCGGCAAGCCCGACTACACCTCCGCGGCGACCTGGTTCCGCAAGGCCGCCGAGTACGGGGTGCGCGACAGCCAGTACAACCTCGCGGTGCTTCAGGCCCGCGGCCTCGGCGTCGCCCAGGACCTCAATCAGGCTTATGGCTGGTTCGCGGCGGCCGCCGCGCAGGGCGACGACGATGCCGGCCGCAAGCGCGACGAGGTGGCCGGCAAGCTGGCGCCGAAGGATCTGGCGGCGGCCCGCAGCGCGGCCGAGGCCTGGAAGGCGAAGGTCCCGGACCCGGCGGTGAACGATCCCCCGGCCGCCCGCGTCGAGACCACGGCGACCCCCGGCCCGATGTCTCTGATCGGCGCACCGCCGCCCCTCAGCGTCGGCAAGGGAGCGGGAATGGGGACCGGCAAGGTGTAGGCGCGCCAAACCAACCCGAAGCCATCTCGACGATCGACGGGCGCGGGCCGACAGGTTCGCGCCCGCGCGCATTCGGCGCCGGCGGTTTCCCCCAAGGCGCGACATGGTCTAGATCGGGGATCCCCGCCGCACCGGATCCTCCTGCCGTTGCAGATCTACCTTCCGATCGCCGAGATGCCGGTCAGCGTCCTCGTCCTCCTCGGGCTCGGCGCGGCGGTCGGCTTCGTGTCGGGGCTGTTCGGCATCGGCGGCGGCTTCCTGATGACGCCGATCCTGATCGTGATGGGAATCCCGCCGGCCATCGCCGTCGCGACCCAGACCGCCCCGATCGTCGCCTCCTCGGCCACCAGCGTGCTGGCGGCGCTCCGGCGCAACGCACTCGACCTGCGGCTCGGCCTCGTGCTGGTGCTGGGGGGCTTCGTCGGCACCAGCCTCGGCGTCTGGTTCTTCGCCGCCATGCGGCGGGCCGGCCAGCTCGACCTCGTCATCACGGTCGCCTACGTGACGCTGTTCACGGTGGTGGGCGGGCTGATGCTGGTGGAATCCGTGCGCAGCGCCTGGGCCCGCCACCGCGGTCGGCCCCGCCCGGCGCGGCTCGGCGGCGATCACGCCGCCTACCTTGCCTGGCCGCTGCGGATGCGGTTTCCACGCTCGCGCCTCTATGCCAGCGTGATCCCGATCCTCGGCCTCGCGCTGTTCGTGGGCTTTGCCAGCGCGGTGCTCGGCATCGGCGGCGGCTTCATTCTGGTCCCGGCGTTGCTCTACCTGATGCGGGTGCCGACCGGCGTGGTGGTCGGCACCTCGCAGTTCCAGATCGTCTGCACCAGCTTCGTCGCGCTGGTGCTGCACGCGGTGCAGAATCAGGCAGTCGACATCGTGCTGGCGGTGATCCTGATCGCCGGCGGAGTGTTCGGGGCGCAGTTCGGCGCGCGGGCCGGGCGCAACCTGCGCTCGGAGTACTTTCGGTTCCTCCTCGCCATCCTGGTCCTGGCGGTGGGCCTGCGCTTCGCGGTCGAGCTGGGCTTGCGACCCGAGGAGCCGTTCTCGATCGTGGTTCAGGAGGCGCGCTGATGCGCGCTCTTCTTGCCGTCCTCATGACCCTGCTCGCCGCGGGCCCGGCAGGGGCGGAATCCCTCGTCGTCAGCCTGTCGTTCAACCGTCTTGCCGTCACCTCGACCTATGCGGGCACCTCGGTCGCGGTGTTCGGCGCCATCGAGCGCGACGGGCAGGCGGCGGCGCGCTCCGGCGGCTACGACGTGGTGGCGACGATCCGGGGCCCGCGCCAGGCCCTGACCGTGCGCGAGAAGGAGGCCCTCGGCCCGGTCTGGGTCAATCGCGGCCAGCAGAAATTCGCCGAGGTGCCGAGCTTCCTGGCGGTTTTGTCCTCCCGCCCCCTGGCCGGGATCGCCGACGAGGCGACCCGCCGGCGCCTGCGGCTCGGTCTCACGGCCATCGTGGCCGCCCCCGACCTAACCCTCGCGGCGCCGGCGCCGGACGACCCCTTTCGCGAGGCGCTGCTGCGCCTGCGCCGGCGCGAGCGCCTGTTCAGCGAGAGCGAGGCGGGGGTGCGGTTCCTGGCGCCCACGGTCTTCCAGGCCACCGCACCGCTGCCGGCCACCGCGCCGGTCGGCTCCTACGACGTCGAGGTGGTGCTGCTCGCCGGCGGCGTGCCGCTCGCGCGGCACGAGGCGCGGTTCGACCTCGTCAAGTCGGGCATCGAGCAGGGGATCGCCACGGTGGCCCGCGATTGGTCGCTGGCCTACGGGCTTGCCGCCGGCGCGCTGGCACTCATCTCCGGCTGGCTCGCCAGCGTGATCTTCCGGAGAGACTGAATGCCCCGCGCCGCGCCCCCCGCCGCCCTGATCCTCGGTGCGGCGGGGCTGATTCCGTTCCTGGGGCTCGCCGCCCTGGTGATCCTCGGCCAGTCGCCGTTCGGGCTGGCGCCGCGCCCGCTGCTCGCGGCTTACGGTGCCGTGATCGCGTCGTTCCTCGGTGGCCTGCGCTGGGGCGCCGCCGCCGCCTCGCCGGAGGGGAAGGGCGTCGACTACGCGGTCGCTGTGGTCCCCTCGCTCATCGCCTGGGCGGCCCTCTTCGCGCCGGCGCCGTGGGACCTGCGGGCGCTCGGCGCCCTGGTGCTCGCCTGGGGGCTCGTCGACCAGGACCTCCCGCGGCGCGGGCTGGTGCCGGCCTGGCTCGGGCAGTTGCGCCTGGTGCTGTCGGGGGTGGCCGGGCTGGCGCTGCTGGCGGCGGGGTTTTTTGGAGTGGCGTGAGGCCGCGGGCAGCCCCTCCGCGACGGGGTGAAGAAATTCACTAAATCCCACCCACGACCTCATCCTGAGGTGTTGGTCGATTGAAAATCGACTGACCTCGAAGGAGGGCTCCCGAGATCGCGAGGCTTCTGGAGCCCTCCTTCGAGGCTCACTGCGTCCGCGATCTTTGATCGCCAGACACCTCAGGATGAGGTCGTGGATGGGACGAGGGGAATAGATCAGAACCCGGTCTGCTATTCACTCCCGCGTCAGCATCGTCCGGGCGATCGCGAACACCCGCCCGTCCCCGATCAGGTGCGCGGTGAACCCTCCGGGAAACAGCTTTTCGAACGTCTCGGAGCGCACGTTGAGCCCGCCGGTCAGCGAGCCGAAGGCCGGCATCACCAGGCGGGTCGCGTCGAGGACGAAGCAGCGCCGGCGCACGGCGCGGCCGCGCATCGCGACCTTGCCGACCGGGTGGTAATGGCCGGCGACCTCGCCGATCTCGGGCTTGTCCGCCGGCTCGTGCCGGAGCGTCAGGCCGCCGATCGTCAGGAGGTCGGCGAAGCGGCCGCCGATGCCGTCCTGGATCGCCCGGTCGTGGTTGCCGGTGATCCAGACCCAGTCGCGGCCCTCCTGCAGGACGGCGATGAGCGCGCGGTCCTCGACCGCGAGGCGGTCCGGCCCCTGCGCGTCGTGGAAGGAATCGCCTAAGGCAACGACGCAGGCCGGATCGAGGCGGGCCACCGCCTCGTGCAGGCAGGCCAGGGTCTCGCGGGTGTCGTAGGGCGGCAGGAACTGGCCCGAGCGCGCCGCGAAGGCGGAGCCCTTCTCCAAGTGCAGGTCGGAGACCACGAGGGTGCGGTGCTCCGGCAGCCACAGCCCGCCGCTGAGGTCGAGGGCGAGGGTCTCGCCGGCGAGCGTCGCGCCGGGGGTCTTGTGGGTCTTCTCGAGCTTCAGCGGCAGCGCCACGATGTCACAATCCTTCAAGCGGAGCGGGGCGCCCTCCGGTGTCACGCCAGCGCCTCGTCGAGCAGAGCCGCCTCAGCCTCGGCCAGGATCTCGTCCGCGCCCTCGCCGTAGACCCGCTCGCGCCCGATCTCGAGCATCACGTTCACGGCGAGCGGCGACACCCGGTCGAGGGCCTTGTGGATGATTCGCCCCTGGATCCGCGCAAGCATCATACCGAGGCGGGCCACGTCGAGGAGTCCGGTTGCCGCATCCTGCCGCGCCGCCCGCAGCAGGAGGTGGCCGGGCTGGTGCTTGCGCAGCACGTCGTAGATCAGGTCGGTCGAGATCGTGACCTGCCGGCCGGTCTTGCGCAGGCCCGGATGGCGGCGCTCGATCAGCCCGGCGATCACCGCGCATTGGCGGAAGGTGCGCTTCATCATCGCCGATTCGTCGAGCCACTCCTCCAGGTCGTCGCCGAGCATGTCCTCTGCGAACAGCCCGTCGAGGAAGCCGGGCTCGCGGCCGATGCGCTCCGACAGGTCGCGGGTGCAAAAGACCGCGAGGCCGTAATCGTTGGCGGCAAAGCCGAGCGGCCGCATCCCGGCCCGCTCCAGCCGCCGGGTCAGCAGCATGCCGAGCGTCTGGTGGGCGAGCCGCCCCTCGAAGGGGAAGCAGGCGAGGTAGTAGCGGTTCGCCCGCGGAAACGTCTCGACCAGGAGGTCGCGGGGGCCCGGCAGCACCGAGCGCCGGCGCTGCTGCACCAGGTAATCGGCGACCTGCGCCGGCAGCCGGTCCCACTCGAACGGATCGGCGATCAGCGCCCGCACCCGGGCGGCAAGGAAGGTCGAGAGCGGGAATTTGGAGCCGGCATAGCTCGGGATCGCCGGGTCGGTGCCCGGGGGGCCACGGGTGACCAGCGCCTCGTCCTCGTGCAGGCCCTCGAAGCGCAGGATCTCGCCGGCGAACAGGAAGGTGTCGCCGACCGTCAGGGTCTCGGCGAAATCCTCCTCGATCTCGCCGAGCACCTTTCCGCCCGCCGGCAGCACGCTGCCGGGCTTGGTGCGGTTGCGCCGGGCGAGCCGCACCTTGACCTTGGTCGATTCGATGATCGTGCCGATATTCATCCGGTATTGTTGTGCCGTGCGGGCGTCGCGCACCCGCCACAGTCCGTCCGGCCCGCGCAGGATCTTGGCGAAGCGCTCGTAGGCCCGGAGCGCGTAGCCGCCGGTGGCGACGTAGTCGAGCACGAGCCCGAAATCCTCCCGGCTCAGGTCGGCGTACGGGGAGGCGGCGCGGACCTCGTCGTAGAGCTCGTCCTCACCGAAGGGACCGGCGCAGGCCATGCCGAGCACGTGCTGGGCCAGCACGTCGAGGGCGCCGAGGCGCGGATCCGGCGTGTCCTGCGCCGCTTCCTCGACGGCGTCGAGGGCGGCGCGGCATTCCAGCATCTCGAAGCGGTTGGCCGGCACCAGATAGGCCTTGGAGGGCTCGTCCATGCGGTGGTTGGCCCGGCCGATCCGCTGCATGATCCGGCTCGCGCCCTTCGGCGCCCCGATATTGATCACGAGGTCGACGTCGCCCCAGTCGATGCCGAGATCGAGGGTCGCGGTGCAGACCACGGCGCGAAGCACGCCCGCCGCCATGGCCGCCTCGACCTTGCGGCGCTGGGTGGCGTCGAGGGAGCCGTGGTGGAGGGCGATCGGCAACCCGTCTTCGTTGAGGTTCCAGAGTTCCTGGAAGGTGTACTCGGCCTGGAGCCGGGTGTTGACGAAGACGAGCACCAGCTTGTGCTGCCGGATCAGGTCGTAGACCGCCGGCATCGATTGCCACGCCGTGTGCCCGGCGAGCGGCAGGGTGCGGTCGGTCTCCAGCATGCGCAAGTCGGCCTGCGCCCCGCCCTCGACGGTGATGAGGTCGGCCATCTCGGGCTCAGGGGTCTGCGGCACCAGGTAGCGACGCAGGGCATCGGGCTCGCGCACCGTCGCCGACAGGCCGGTCATGGCGAGGCCGGGCGCCAGCCGGTGCAGGCGGGCGAGGCCGAGGCTCAGGAGGTCGCCGCGCTTCGAGGTGACGAGGGCGTGCAATTCGTCGAGGACCACGCGCTTGAGGCCGCGGAAGAGCTCCGCCGCCTCGCGGTGGGCGATCAGCAGGGCCAGCTGCTCGGGCGTGGTGAGCAGGATGTGGGGCGGCCGGGCGACTTGGCGGCTGCGCTTGTGCGACGGGGTGTCGCCGGTGCGGGTCTCGATCCGGATTCTCTGCTCCAGCCCGAGTCCTGCGACCGGCGCGTCGAGGTTGCGGGCGATGTCGACCGCGAGCGCCTTGAGCGGCGAGATGTAGAGGGTGTGCAGGCCGCCCTTTCCCGTTCCCTCCGCCAGCTCGACCAGGGTGGGGAGGAAGCCCGCCAGCGTCTTGCCGGCTCCGGTCGGCGCCACCAGCAGGGCCGAGCGCCCGGCTTGCGCCGCCGCCAGCAGGGCGAGCTGGTGCGGCCGCGGCGCCCAGCCGCGCGCCGCGAACCAGTCGGCGAAGGCAGCAGGGAGGGCGGCATTCTGCGATGCCGGCGGCTCGGACGGCGACGCCGTGCGGATCACGGTCTTGGACGGTTTCGGAGAGGAGATCTTGGGCACGCCCCCGATGTAGCGCGCGCGGCGGTTTCGTGGGATGGCGGCGGCCTCAATCGGTTGTCGGGAGCGCCGTCGTGGGTCTCGAATGCACGCCCTGGATCACGATCGACGAGTCCGAGCTGGAGGAGAGCTTCGTGCGCGCCTCCGGCCCGGGGGGCCAGAACGTCAACAAGGTCTCGTCGGCGGTGCAGCTGCGCTTCGACGTGCGGCGCTCGCCCGCGCTGCCGAACGCCGTGGCGATCCGCCTGATGAAACTCGCCGGGCGCCGGCTCACCGCGGATGGCGTGCTGATCATCACCGCCCAGAATCACCGCACCCAGGAGCGCAACCGCGCCGAGGCGCGCGAGCGCCTGGCCGACCTCGTCCGCGAGGCGGCGGTGCCCCCGACCCCGCGCCGCCCGACCCGCCCGACCCTGGCCTCGAAGAAGCGCCGGCTGGAGGACAAGGGCCGGCGGGGCGACGTGAAGAAGCTGCGGGGCGGCAAGTCGGGGATGGAGTGAGGGAGTGCTGAATATTTCGGTTTGACCTGTTCGAATAAGGACGAATCGCTCTCCCCTCTCCCGTGTGGGAGAGGGGTAGGGGGTGAGGGTGACACCTTTCAGTGTGAAGCTCTGACTGTCGTGCTGGCAGCTCGAATTTAGGCGCTAGACTCAGGACCGCAGCACCCTCGCGCGATCTTCGATCACCCCTACCCCTCTCCCACACGGGAGAGGGGAACCCGCGCTTTACTTTCTCGGAGCAGACCAAGAGGGCTCACGATCGTCGACGCGGCCTCAGATGCGTCCCGGCATAAAGCGCCCCGACCGGGCAGAGCAGGCCGAACTCCGATAAATCCAGCGCGGCATCCGGGTCGGTGAGCCGATTCTCGTCCCACCCGTCCGGTTCGCGCCGCCAGACCGTGATCTCGATCCGGCGCTGTTCGATGACCAGCACCGCCCGGCAGGCCTCGTGCGCCCGGTAGAGCCTCGTCTTGGCTTCGATCCACGGTATTCCGCCCGGCAGCACCGGCTCGTCGTCGGTGCCCGATACCACCTCGGCCAGGAGATAGGCCCGGTCGACGAAGCGACGGCCGGCGACGGGATCGTAGTCGATCACCGCGACGTCCGGCTCCGGCCGGTACGCCCCTGCGAAGCCGAGGACCGATAGCGCGGCAGGGTCGAGCCCGAGTTCGAGGCCCGGACGCTGCACCGCCTCGCGGTCGGGATCGTGCCGCTCCAGGGCGTCGTTGAGCAGGCGCTCGAGATTGCTGGCGATCCGGTTGTGATCGATCAGCGGCGGCGTCATCATGACCGGCGTTCCATCGATCAGTTCCCAGCGCTCCTCGTCGGGTCGGCCGTCCTGGAAGGTCCGGAACGCCGCAGGCGACAGGCGGCCCTGCATCGTCATCGGCTCCTCCTCACGGCCCGGTCGGCCGCATCACCCCGTCGGCGTCGCGCTTGAGCGGCGCGGGTTGCAGGGGCAGCGGCGCGCCCGGCACCGCGTCGACGCTGACGCCGTGCGGCCAGCCCGCCGGCGCGATGGCGACGTAGCGGGCGTAGCCCCCAGTGCCGCCGAGCGGCTTGGCGAAGCCGATCGCCACCAGGGCGCCGGCCTCCGGCACGAGGTCGAGGTTGGTCACGCCCTCGGCCTGCGCAAAATTGTTGTGCATCAGCCAGGCCTCGCCCTCGAGAGTCGGCGTCGTGTCGGTGTCGAGGGGCTCGTGACCGTGGAACAGGATCTTGCGCTCGAGGTGCAGGAACTGCAGCGCCGCGAGGCTCACCCCCGGAAACGGCTTCTGCCGGAAGCGCTCGGCCTCGGCCCAGCGCTTCGACCAGTCGGAGCGCACCATCACCACGGCGCCGGCCGGGATGCGGCCGTGCCGCTCCTCCCAAGCCGTCACGTCGGCGACCTGGAGGTGGTAGCCCTCGTCGCGGATGACTTTCTGCGAGATGTCGATCACCGCGAGCGGGCGCAGGGTGTAGGTCGCCGGCAGGTCGCTGATCGTCGCCCCCCGGGGATTCCAGTGCGCCGGCGGGTCGAGCTGGGTGCCGTACTGGTCGGTCGGCAGGTCGTAGGCGGTGGCGACGAAGCCGTGGGTCTCGTAGGTGAAGACGTCGCCTTCCTTCGCGAAGCCCTCCAGCGTGCGCCCGGCCCGGGCCGGCTTGAACCTGGCCCCGGCAAAGCCCGGCCAGACCGGCTGCACCGGCGCGAAGGCGTGGGTGAGGTCGATGTACTTCGCCGAGCGCAACGTCTTGTCGTAGACCGACCAGAGGGAGAGGTCGTCCGCGATTGCCGGGCGGGCGAGGATCCCCGCCGCCAGCACCAGTCCGATCAGCCGATTCATCGCGCATCCCCGCGGGTCGAGAGGTGCTGAGAGTGCCGGCCTACGGGCGGGGCCGCAACCGCTCGGGCCGGAACCCGAGCCCGCCCGGCTTCAGGACGGACGGTCAAGCGGGCAGGACGACGGCGCGCGAGCCCGTCGGGACGCGGCGGTAGAGATCGATGATGTCCTGGTTCAGCAACCGTACGCAGCCCGACGACACCATCGTGCCGATCGTTCCCGGCTCCGTCGTGCCGTGAAGCCGGTACAGCGTGTCCTGTCCGTCCCGGTAGAGGTAGAGGGCCCGCGGTCCGAGCGGGTTGCCCGGCCCGCCCGGCAGGCCGCCGGCGACGGGGCCGTAGCGCTCCGGTTCACGGCGGATCATCGCGGGGGTCGGCCTCCAGCGCGGCCATTCGGCCTTGCGGGCGATGATCGCCTCGCCATGGAAGTTGAACGCCTCGTCTTTCCCGACGCCCACCCCGTAGCGGATGGCGCGCCCACCCTCGCGCACGAGGTAGGCGAAGCAGGACGCGGGGTCGACCACGATGGTGCCGGGGGGCTCCGGCGTCGCGTAGGCGACCTCCCGGCGCAGGAAGCGCGGGTCGATCTCGCTCGGGTCGACGGCCGGTACGGGAAACGGCTCGGTGTCGAGCGCCGCATAGGTCGCGAGGGTGCCGGGATCGGCGGGCGGGCGGCGATCGGCCACCGGGGGCGGCGCCGGATGCGTGATGCAGCCGGCGAGGAACAGGGGTGTGCCCGAGAGCAGGAAGCGGCGGGTCAGGGTCATGGTCGGGGATTCGATCGATCAGGGGCCTCCATGAAACGGCCATGCTTCCGCCCTGTCGATCGGTCATGGGGTGATCGAACCCATAACCGGATGGCATCGATGGATCTCGCCCTCGCCCTGCGCGCCTTCCAGCGCACCGTCGATCGCGGCTCCATGACCGCGGCCGCCCGTGATCTCGCCGTGTCCCAGCCCGCGATCAGCAAGCACCTGCGCAACCTCGAGGCCCATGTCGGCGCACGCCTGCTGGAGCGATCCGCGCGCCTCGTGCGCCCGACGCCCCAGGGCCAGCGGCTCTACGCGGCGAGCCAGCCGGCGCTCGCGGCGATCGACGCCGCGCTGGAGGACGTGCGCACCGAGGGGGTGCAGATCGAGGGACGGCTGCGCCTGCACGCGCCATCCTGCATCGGCGTCAGGCACCTGCATCCGATCGTCGCCGACTTCCAGGCCCAGCATCCGCGGGTCTCGGTCGACCTCGTGCTGGAAGAGCGGGTGGTGGACCTCGTCCACGAGGATTACGACCTGGCGCTGCGCTACGGCCGGCCGGAGGGGCAGGATCTCGTCATCCGCCGGCTCGGGTGGTCGCGCCGCATCCTGGTTGCGGCGCCCGCCTATCTGGCGCGGGCGGGCGGGGTCGACGGGCTCGAGCACCTGGCCGCGTGCGAGGTCGTCATGATCGCTTCGACGGCCGTTCCGCGCGCCCTGCTGGCGCTCCAGGGCGAGGGCGGGACGGTCGACGTTCCGGTTCGTCCCGTCCTGCGGACGAACAACGCCGAGGTGCTGGTCCGCGCCCTGCGGGAGGGACGCGGCGTCGGGCCGGTGCAATTCCTGCTGGTCGCCGAGGATCTGGCGGCGGGTCGCCTGGTGCGCGTGCTTCCGGGCTACACGCTCCGTTCGACGGAGGCCTTCCTGGTCTATCCCTCGACGCGTCACATGCGGCCGGCGGTCCGCGCCTTCACTGATTTCGCCGTGCCCCGCATCCGCGCCCTGGCGGGCATCGGCCCGAGCCCGTAGGCGCGCGCCGTCGCGCGGGAATGTCCGTTCGGCGGCCGCGCGGATCCCCGGCCGCCGGCCGCATCGGCGCATCCCGGGGCGATCGCCCCGGCGGTGATGCGCAAGATCCGCTTTGTGTCGCCGCGGGATGGGCATGGAGCCCGTCGCCCGCGCCATCGGTCATCGGCTGCCGGGCCGGGTCAGTTCGCCGTCGGCCGGTAGCAGCGGATCTCCGCCTCGGCCTGGGCCCGGCGCAGCTCCGCCACCTTGTCGTCGAACATCTTGGTCGAGCGGAACTCGTTGGCGCGCTGGCCGATGCCCTGGCGCATCCCGAGGATGGTCGAGGCCTGGACGTACTTGTCGTAGGGCAGGAGCGCCGCGATGGCGTCGATCGAGCAGGCGCATTTCGTCAGCGCCTCGCGGGTCTGGCCGTTGGCCGCCATGCAGCCGAACACGTAATCGGCCCGCGCCTCGGTCGGATAGTCGTTGTCGTCGGCCCGCGCGGCGCCGGCCGCGACCAGCGCGCCGCCCGCGATCAGGGCCTTAACCAGCATTTGGTTCATAGGTCAGCGTTTCCTGCAGCAGAATCCCGCCCTCCGGGCTCGTCGCCCGGGCGTCGATCGAGACGATCTGGCCGGGCACCGCGCTTGAGACCACGAAGGTGTAGGTCAGGCTGTCGAAGCCGCGCAGGCGGTCGCGCACCGGATCGTCGGCGAGGGGCCGCGCCACCACGCGCCAGCCCGGCGTCTTCGCGCCCTCCACCTCGACCTCGGCCGGGGTCACGCTCGCGCTCTCGCGGAGCGCCCGCCGGATGGCGTTCTTGATGTAGCGCGGGTTACCCTTCAGCACCTTGGCGAGATCGTCGAGGTGGTGTTCGAGGAAGCGCACCAGCACGGGGTTGCCCGGTACGTCCTCGTAGGTCGCGGTCGGCATCCGGCGCTCGCCGGAGAACATCTCGACCTTGAGGTTGCGATTCTCCGGGTTCGCGCCCGGTGCCACCTCCTCGCGGATGCGGTCCTCGACCGGGGGGCCGAAGGGCGCGCCGTCGATGCCGCTGAAGCGGGTGTAGCGGTAGGTCAGGGGCCGGCCCGGCGGGGCGTTGGCGAGCTGGTTGGTCTCGAACAGCAGCGCGGTGGCGTTCGGTGGCGATCCTTGGGGGGCTGCGTCTTGCGCGAGGACTGGCCCCCCGAGGAGGACGGAGAGGATGGCTGCCAGGACGAGGCGTCTCACACGGGCGCTCCCTCGGGGATGGCGGCGCGGGGCGCGCCGCCGATGGTGCGGTACTGGTAGTCCGGCGCGGTCTCCAGCGCCGATTCGGCGATCGCCAGGGCCTGCACCTTGCCGTGGAGGGGCGAGAGCGAGCAGGCCGGGTCGGTGGCGGCGGCGTCGCCGGCGAGCGCCAGGGCCTGGCAGCGGCAGCCGCCCCAATCTTTCTCGCGCCGGTCGCAGGAGCGGCAGGGCTCCTGCATCCACGCGGTGCCGCGATAGGCCCGGAAGGCCGGCGAGTCGGCCCAGATCTCAGCCAGCGAATGATCCTGGACGTGCCAGAATTCGAGGCCCGGAATCGTCTCGGCGGCGTGGCAGGGCAGCACCTTGCCGGTCGGCGTGACGTTCATCAGCCGCCGGCCCCAGCCGCCGGCACAGGCCTTGGGGTACTTGGCGTAGTAATCCGGCACCACGAGGTCGATGACGAGCTGACCTTTGAGCCGCTCGCGCGCCTCCTCGACGGTGCGGATCGAGCGGTCGACATCGGCCTTCGCCGGCATCAGGGCGGCGCGGTTGACGTAGGCCCAGCCGTAATACTGGGTATGGGCCACCTCCAGGCGCTTGGCGCCGAGGCGGACCGCGAGATCGATCAGGGCCGGCACCTCGGCGATGTTGCCGCGGTGGATCACGGCGTTCAGCGTCAGCGGCAGGCCGAGCGCCGTCACCCGCTCGGCGAAAACGAATTTTTGCGGCTGCGCGTTCTTGAGGCCGCCGATTCGCTCGGCATTCCCCGCCTCGACCGCCTGGACCGAGAGCTGCACGTGGTCGAGTCCGGCCTCGGAGAGGGCGTCGAGCTTGTCGAGCGCGCCCGCCACCCCGGAGGTGATCAGGTTCGAGTACAGGCCGAGTTCGGCGCAGGTCCGGGTGATGGCGACGATGTCCTGCCGCGCCGTCGGCTCGCCGCCCGAGAGGTGGACGTGGAGGACGCCCAAGCGCGCCGCCTCGGCCAGCACCCGCTGCCAGGTCGCCGTGTCGAGCTCGGCCGAGCGCCGGTCGAGCTCGAGGGGGTTCGAGCAGTAGGGGCAGCGCAGCGGGCAGCGATGGGTCAGCTCGGCGAGAAGCCCGATCGGGGCCGGCAGGGCAGGGGGGCTGGCATGTGTGACGGCGTTCATGACTGTCCCTCCCGGGGGCTCACGCCGCCGGCACGGTCTCGAGCACGCGCTTGAGCAGCAGGCCGTCTAGCATGGTGATGACGTCGGGCTCGATGACGCCGCGGTCGGTCTCGTATTGCTGCGCCAGCGCCTCGGCGATGGCCCGGATGCTGCGCGCCCCGTCGACGAGGCTCAAGACCGCCACGGCGTTCTGGTCGAGGTCGAAGGTGCGCTCGGGCGCCAGCAGCACGTGGGCGTCGCGCACCGTGTCGTGGCGCAGCCGTACGCCGCGGGGCAGGCGCGGCACGCTGTCGGGGGTCAGGCTCATGCGCCCGCTCCCGTCCGCAGACCCTCGCCCGGGCGCCAGGCATCGGGCGGGATCATCCCAGGGGACACGTAGGCGAAGTAGAGCGCGTCGAGCTGGGTCCACAGCACGCTGCACTTGAAGCGCAGCGCATCGAGGGCCTGGGCCTGCTGCTCCGGCGTGATGGCGTGGCGCTTGACGTAATCGAGGGCGAAATCGGCGTCCCGCGGCGCCTGGGTCAGGCGCTTGTCGAAGTAGGACAGGGTCTCGCGGGTGATGAAGTCGTAGTTCTTCAGCATCCCGGACACCCGCTCCGAGATGATGGTCGGCGAGAACATCTCGGTGAGCGAGGAGGCGATGGCCTCGAGCAGCGAGCGTTCGCCGACGAAATGCACGTAGGCCTCGACCGAGAAGCGGGTTGCCGACAGGATCCCCCTGGTCGAGAGCACGTAGTCGCGGTCGAAGCCGACGCCCTCGGCGAGCTTCAGCCAGCGCTCGATGCCGCCGTCGCCCTCGTGGTCGCCGTCATGGTCGACGATGCGCTGGCGCCAGATGCGGCGCAAGCTCGCGTCCGGCAGGCGCGCCAGCAGGGTGGCGTCCTTCACCGGGATCATCGCCTGGTAATAGTAGCGGTTGAGCGCCCAGGCCCGGACCTGATCCTTGTCGAGCTGGCCGTCGTGCAGCAGGCGGTGGAACGGATGCAGGTTGTGGTAGCGCCGCGCCCCGATGTCGCGCAAGGCCGCTTCGAGTTCGTCCGGGGAGAGCAGGCGGTCGGTGGGCTCGCTCGGGCTCACGGACAGGGCGAGGGAGGCGGTCATGGCGTCCTGGCGTTTCCGGTTTCTTCGTTGTCGGCGGTCCCGTCGAACCGGAGATTGATCCGCCGCGAGGAGGGGTCAAGGGGGACCAAAGTGATTGGAAAGCCGGAGACGGAGGGCCGACCGGGCGCCGCTCACAGCCGCAACGCCAGCCCGTCCTGCGCCACGACCCACCCCGCCGCCTCGATAGCGCGGCGCTCCTCCGACCCCTCGACCAGCACCGGATTGGTGTTGTTGATGTGGACGAAGACCCGTTGCCCGATCGGCACGTCGGCGAGCGCCGTCACCGAGCCACCCTCGCCGGTCATCGGGACGTGGCCCATGCGCCAGCCGGTCTTGGTGCCGACCCCGGCCCGGATCATGTCGTCGTCGGCGAGCACCGTGCCGTCGAACAGGAGCGCGTCGGCCCCGGAAATCCGCGCCTTCAGCCCGTCCGTGACGCGGGCGCAGCCCGGCACGTAGGCGAGGCGCTTCCCCGAAGCCTCGATCATCGCCCCCACCGTGCTCTCGGTCTCGGCGCCGATCTCGGGCAGGCCGTCCTCGAGCCAGAGCGGCACCTTGCCGGGGACCGGGAACAGGGTGACCGTGAGGCCCGGCACCGGCGCGAAGGGCCGGTTCAGCGCGATCTCCACGCGCTCCACCACGCCGGACGCCATCACGTCGAAGACGCGGTTCGCCCCGATGGAGTCGAGGATGCCGCGCGTGGCGTGCAGGCGGAAGGGCTGGCCCTCGCGCAGGGTGAGGAGGCCCGCGACGTGATCGACGTCGCCGTTGGTGAGCAGCACCGCCCGGATCGGCGAATGCCGCAAGCCTTCGCGCGGGTGCAGGGCCGGCGTATCGAACAGCTGCTGGCGGATGTCCGGCGAGGCATTCACCAGGAGCCAATGGTCACCGTCGGCGGAGACGGAGAGGCTCGACTGGGTGCGGGGCAGGACCCGGCGGTCGCCCGCCCGGGCCATGGCACAGATCGGGCAGCGGCAGTTCCACTGCGGCACGCCCCCGCCCGCTCCGGATCCCAGAACGATGGCGTGCATGGTCGACCGTCGATCCCGCTCAGTTGAAGGGATCGATCTCGGCGGACTCGTACGACGTGACTTCCATGCCGACGCAGATCTCGGCGACGACGGGCAGCGACCACTTCATGGCGTTCCTCCTTCGACTTCGGCGGACGGTCCGGCTTGTGGCGCCGGGCTTCTTGCAAAAATGTCCGTGCCGGGCGCCGTCCGGCGAGAGACCGCCGGAGGCGCGGATCAGGCGAGCCCTTAGTTGAAGGGATCGATCTCGGCGGACTCGTACGAGGTGACTTCCATGCCGACACAGACCTCGGCGACGACGGGCATCGACCACTTCATGGCGTTTCTCCTGGGCGGCGGAAACCTCTAAGAGGTTCCTAAGACTTTGAGATGACAGTGTTTTCCGTCACCCCGGGATATATCGGCAATCGGCGCCCGGAGCGCAAGCGCTATTTTGCCGAATCCCCGGCACGGACGGGGCGCGGCCTTCTCAGACCGGTCTTATTGTGCATGACGGCCAGGGATTTAGCCAGTATCGATTGCGCCCGAAACAATTTCGTCACTGGCGGAATCCCGCCTCGTGCAGGTCGAGCATGAAGCCGCGGCCGCGCACGGTGACGAGGCTCGGGCCGCCGGCCCGGACGATGTCGGCGAGCTTGGTGCGCAGGTAGCCGACATAGACGTCGACCACGTTGAGGGAGAGGCCGCCCTGGCTCGCCCAGAGCCGGTCGAAGATGTCGCCCCGGGTGACCGGGCGGCTCGCCTGCTCCATCAGGACCGCCAGCAGCTCGGCCTCGCGCTGGGTCAGGCGGGCGGTGACCTCGCCGAAGCGGACCTGCCGGGTGGCGAGGTCGAGGGAGAGGCGCCCGGCGCTGAGGAGGGTGCGCGACTCGCCGGTCACGCGGCGCCGCTGCAGGTGGGTGCGCAGGCGCGCGAGCAATTCGTCGAACACGAACGGCTTGACGATGTAGTCGTCGGCCCCAACCGCCAGGCCGTCGACCCGGTCGCCGACCTCGTCCTTGGCGCTCAAGAACAGGATCGCCCCCGGATAGCCGCCCTCGCGGAGCGACCGGCAGACGTCGTGGCCCGAGCCGTCGGGCAGCATGTTGTCGAGGAGCACCGCCTCCGGCACCCGCTCGCGGGCCGCCGTCAGCGCCTCGTCCACGCCGCCGGCGACGTCGACGGCGAATCCCTCGGCGGAGAGGCCCCGCGCCAGCATGGCGCGGATGTCGCCGTCATCCTCGACGATGAGCACGCTCGTCATGCGTGCCGTTCCGGTCGCCCGGTCATGCCGCATCCTCCCTCGTTTCCTCGCCGGGCAGCTCCAGGGTGACCCTGGCGCCAAAGTCCCGGCCTCTTGGATCCCCCGATTCCAGGCGGATCACCCCATCATGGCGCTCAACGACCCAGCGCGCCAGAGCGAGTCCGATGCCGAAGCCCGCCGGCGCCGGCCCAGGTCCGTCGCCGCGGCGGAAGCGCTCGAACAGGGCGTCGGCCTCCGCCGGAAAGCCCGGGCCGTCATCGGTCACCGTGACCGAGGCGCCGCTGCCGCTCGCGGTGAAGCCGACGCTCACCCGGGTCGCGCCAGCGGCGTGGCGGAGCGCGTTGTCGATCAGCCCCTCGACGATCTGGCGCAGCCACTCGGCATCGGCCGGCACCTCCAGGTCGGCGGCGCTCGGCTCGAGGATCAGCGCGATGCGGCGGCGCCCGGCTTCCGGCGCGCAGCTTTCCACCGCCTCCGCCAGGATGGCGGCGAGGCTGACGGGCCTGAGTTCCAGCGCGATCTGGCCGGATTCGGAGCGGGCGACCCGCAGCATGTCGCCGACCCGGCGGTGCAGCCGCAGGGCCCGCTTGCGGATCGTGGCGATGACCGGCCGGAAATGATCCGGCGTGTCGGGGGAGCGGGCGGCAAGGTCGCACTCGCCGAGGATCACGGTGAGCGGCGTGCGCAACTCGTGGCTGACATCGGCGAAGAAGCGCCGGCGCGAGCGGTCGATTTCTTCCAGCCGCGCATTGGCGCCGCGCAGGTCGGCGGTGGCACGCGCCACGATCTCCTCCAGGGCGGCCCGGTCGGCGGCGACCCGGGTCTCGCGGCGCTTCAGCCGCGCCGCCATCCGGTTGAAGCTGGCGACGAGCAGGCCGAGCTCGTCGCGGCTCGCGACGGTCAGGCGGGTGTCGAGCTCGCCCCGGCCGATCGCCGCGGCGCCGGCCCGGATCGCATCGATCCGGCGCAGGATCGGCCGCGTCAGGCTCTGGTGCAGCAGGACGAGGAGCAGCACGATCACCAGGGCCGCCGCCACCGCGACGCCGCGCATCCGGGCCGCCAGGGTCCGGACCTCCGCCGCGGAGGCCTCGACCGCCCGGCGCTCGGCCTCGACCAGGAAGGTGAGGGGCTGGCCCGTCACCGCCCCAAAGGCGTTCAGCGCCCCCCGGATCGCGTCGGCGCGCCGTCCGGAATCCGGCTCGCGCTGGATCTGCGCCACCTGCCGGTCGAGCATGGCGCGGGCGGCGCGCAGGCGGGCGAGCGGCCGGGCCCGTGCGGTGTATTGCATGCGGTCGAGGACGCCGCCGGCCCCGGCGACCGCCCGACTCAACCCTTCGTCGACGGCGTTCAGCGCCCGGTCGACCTCGTTGCGGGCATTGGTCAGCCGCTCGGGCCGGCCCGGATTGTCGCTCACCGCCTCGACTGAGGCGAGGCCGAACTCGGTCAGCCGCCCGGACAATTCGGCGATCAGCTCCAGCCGCACCTGCGCGTCGAGCGTCGCGTCGAGGGTGCGCTCGGCCGCGTGCATCGCCCCGTAGAGGCCGAGGGCCGCCAGCACCACGAGGGCAGCCGCGCTGCCGACGAGCAGGCCGAAGCGTATCCTGAGCGATCCCATTCCTGGCTTGGCCCTCCCACTTGGCCCTCCCAGCTCGCCGGCCATCCTGCCACGGGATCGGGAGGGGGGGCGACCCGACTCTTGCGCGAGGTCCCGCGCCGCCGGAAGGCGGCCCGACGTGACGCACATTCGAGAGAATGGACCTCCAACAGTGGGGCGGCCATGGACTGCACAAAACCGATGTTCGTCCCGATGTTCAATTTGACCACATGCACCAAGTGATGCATGATGTCAGTGAGATCATTCAAATATCTCGCAGATGCGAAAAGCCTCGCCGGCGTTGATGCTCTATCCTTCATACAAGAGATTGATGCAGTGACGAGATATAAGCTCACGAATAAAATCATAGAGAGATGGATTAAAACAAATGTCATATATTCATAATATTTATTTGATATATTCGGCATTAAAATCTGCCGTATTTCATGTCGCTTTTCTCTTCGATTGTCCTGTGGGGACCGCGTCGCGTCCGATGGCCTTGACGCTCGGCGTCAGGTCCCATTCCGCTGGGGAGCCGCGCTGATGCCGCCCGGACCGCTCGGACCCGCCGATACGACAGAGTCGAATGCCGCGGCCGCCAAGACGCGAGGTGCGCTCACCGCTGCGGCGCCCCACCCGAGCGGCCTGCCGCGCGGCGGCTACTTCACCGTGGATCCGGTTTTTCTCGGTACCGCCAGCACTCAGCCGTACCAGCGCACGTCCGACGATCCGGTCTACCGGCCCCTGCGCATTTTCGCGCTCGATCCGTCCGCCAGCCGTCTCGATGGTGCGATCGCGACCATCAACCTCGCCTACGAGACGCTGCGGCCCGGGCCGCGCGGGGCCGTGCTCGAAGTCGCGGACTGGGACGAGACGACGGGGACCGAGCATCCGCGCCTCGATCTCGACGACCACAAGGTGCTGATCCGAAACGGGCGCGAACCGTCGATCACGGACCTCCAGTTCCATCAGCAGATGACCTACGCCGTCTGCAGCTCGACCTATAACGCGTTCCGCAGCGCGCTGGGTCGGGACCCCTCCTGGGGCTTTCCCGCCCGACCGGGGGAGACGCGGCCGATCCTGCGCCTGCGGCCCCACGCCTTCAGGGGCCAGAACGCGTTCTATCAGCCGCAGACCGGCGAGATCCACTTCGGGTACTACGACGCCGCGACATCCGTCAGCGGCCACAACCTGCCATGCGGCGAGATCTACACCTGTCTGTCGCATGACATCGTGGTGCACGAGATGGCGCACGCCCTGCTGGACGGCCAGCGCCGGCGCCTTCTGCTCCCGACCCATCGGGACGTCGCCGCCTTCCACGAAGGCTTCGCCGACCTCGTGGCGATCCTCACGCGCTTCTCCTACCGCGACGTGGTGCGCGCCGCCATCGAGCGCTCGAACGGCGACCCGCTGACCGATGCGCTCCTCCTCTCCGTCGCGTCGCAATTCGGCCAGACCACGGGGCAGGGCGCCTCCCTGCGCAGCGGGATCGAGCGCAAGGGCCTGGCGAGCAACGGGGCGGACGACCGGCCGACCTCGTACGAGGAGGCGGGCACGGAACCGCACCGCCTCGGCAGCGTGATGGTCACCGCGGTCTTCGAGGCCTTCGGCACGCTTTTTCGCCGCCGGGTCGCGGCCTATCGCCGGCTGGCGCGCCACGCCCCCGCCGGCAGCACGGATCCGGAACTCTGCGATATCCTCGGCGAGGAGGCGAGCCGGCTCGCCCAGCAATTCCTGTCGATCTGCATCCGGGCGCTCGATTACTGCCCCCCGGTCGATCTCCGCCTCGGCGAGTATCTCCGCGCCCTGGTGACGGCGGATTACGATCTCGTTCCCGACGACCCGCTCGCCTACCGCGAAGCCTTGATCTACGCCTTCGCCCGCCGCGGCATCTATCCGCCCGACGTGCGCAGCCTGTCCGAGGACGCCCTGCTGTGGCAGGGTCCGGAGCTCAAGCTGGAGCCGATCAAGGACCTGCATTTCGGCAATCTCCGCTTCGCCGGCGATCCCGGGCGCACGGCCGATGCCGGCGAGCTGCGCCGGCAGGCTGAAGCGCTCGGCGCCTACGTCATGCGGCCCCGGATCGCGCGCGAATTCGGCTGCGCCCTGCCGGGCGATCCCGACCTGCGGGGCGACCGCGTCGAGCCGGCCGAGATCTGCTCGATCCGTTCGCTGCGCCGCATCGGGCCGGACAAGGCGGTCAGCTTTGACCTCGTCGGCGAGATCGTCCAGCGACGTTGGCTGTCGCGGCCGGGACAGACCCCCGTCGAGGCCCTGGGCGGCGCGACGGTGATCATCGGGGCCGATGGCCGGATCCGCTACGTCATCCGCAAGAGCGTGACCGATGCGCGCCGCATGGCGGCGCATCGGGACCAGGCGCTCGCGCGCCAGGACTACGATGAAGACGGCTCGTGCTGCCGCCTGCGGCAGACCTCGCTGCGCGCGCTTCATCAAAACCGGACAGCGGTCCGCCCGGAGCGGCCCTGACGCACCGCGAGAACGCGGCAACAGGAGGAGACGAGCAGATGAGCGGCCACAAGAAGGAGCTGCAGCGGGCTCTCGCGAAGATCGCCAGGATCGCCCGGGAGGCCGCGGAGGGCATGGTCGAGGACAACGGCGATCCCCAGACCGAAGCCGGTCCATTCCACGACGACGAGGACGGCCCGGGTATCGGCTGCAGCCTCCGGCAATTGCCCGAGCACGCGCTGCTGCGAGCGGCCCGCACGGCGATCCAGATCAATCCCGCCAATGGGCTCAACATGGCGGCCATGTCCAGCCTGGGGCTCGATCCCGGCGTGCTGGATCCGCAGAACATCGCCGTGCTCACGTCGAAATACTGGGGGCCGAAGCCGCGCCAGCTCACCGTCGGTTTCATGGACGGCGCATCGGGCGAGCTGCGCCAGAAGATCGTCTCGAACCTGAACGCCTGGAACCGCTGCGGCGGCATCTCCTTCGTCGAGACGCAAGGCGTCGGACAGGTGCGCATCTCGCGCGAGGGGGCCGGCTACTGGTCCTATCTCGGCACCGACATCCTGCACATTCCGACAGACCGGCCGACCATGAATCTCCAAGGATTCACGGTGAACACGCCGGATTCGGAATACCGGCGGGTCGTCCGGCACGAGGCGGGCCATACCCTGGGCTTCCCCCACGAGCACATGCGCAAGCAGCTGATCGCCCGCATCGACCGCCAGAAGGCCTACGACTATTTCTGGCAGACGCAGCGGTGGAACCGCGCAATGGTCGACGCGCAGGTCCTGACCCCCCTCGGCGACAGCACCATCATGGGCACACCATCGGATGAAGATTCGATCATGTGCTACCAGCTGCCGGGTTCGATCACGACGAACGGCATACCGATCCGCGGCGGCCGCGACATCAACAGGACCGACTGCGCCTTCTGCGCACGCATCTACCCGAAGACCGGCTCGTCGGCCGGCGCCATGCCGGACGATTCCGACTCGCCGCCGGACGCGCCCAGGGGCATGCGCACCGGGATCACCGGGATCGCCGCGTACGATCTCGGCCACTGGGGTCGCGACGAGGCCGTCGAGCCGGACCCATCGCAATTCTAGGACAACATTCGCCGAAGCGGCCACCGGCTCCGTGACGGAACGATGTGAGACCAGGACCCCAAGCAGGATCGCGCCACGCGATCCGGCTGCGGCTTTGACTTTTATCCGCGTTCTGCGACGAGTCGGTGTCCGCCCTCATCCGCTGACGGTCCACCGGATGACGGTCGATCCGCCAGGGGGCCGGCCTGGCTGGTCGCACCGATGCCGCGATTGATCGACGTGCCGTCGCAGACGGCTCTCCCTGCTGCGATCTCCCTGCGCATGGGCGATGTGCTGCTGGTCCGTGCGACCGGCGGCGCGGTGGCGGCCGGGGACGCGGTCGAATGCCTGGGCGCGCTCGGCGCCGCCGCGCTTCATCCGGATGGCAGCGTGCTCGCCGCCATGGGCGGTCCCGACGCGGTCGTTTTCCGGGCTCGGGCACCGGGGCGGGCGACGATCGAGGTGGTTCGCGGTTCGTCGCCGGGAGGGCCTTCCCGGATCACCACCGTCTCCGTCAGCGTCGCTCCCTGACGATTGCAGGCACGACGGGCGAACGATCGTCGATCGGGCGACGCGGGAGGCATCCCAGGCTGGTCAGCGTCTCGCGCACCGCCTCGTCCAGCGGCGTGTGCGGCTCGGCCCCCAGGAACGCCACCAGCCCGGCATTGCTCATCCGCAACGGCTCCCGCCACAGGTAGCGCATCTCGCGGATCTCGCGTGCCAGTGGCCAGACCGGAGCGGCCAGCGGCAGGAGGCCCCAGGGGAAGCGGCGCACCCGCACCCGGCGGCCGACCACGCGGGCGATCGCGGCGATCATCTGCCGGCCGTCCGGGTCCCAGTGGCCGTCCAGGTTGAAGGCCGCGAAGCGGGGAAGCTCGGTCTCTCGGGCGGCCAGCCGCACCATGGTCTCGGCGACGTCGGGCAGGTAGGCCCATTGGTGGCCGATCCCCGGCGTGCCGGGATCGAGGACCGTGCGCACCGGCCGGCCCGGCCGCACCAGGGCTGAGGAGAACCAGGAATTGGCGGTGGTGCGCGGTCCGAAGAAGTCGCCGGCCCGCACGATCAGGCTGCGTATCCCTGAGTCGCGCAGGCGCTGCTCCATGGCGATGCGGATGCGGCCTTTGGGCGTGCGGGGCGTCTGGGGGGCGTCCTCGCCCGGGTTCTGGCCGGCGTCGCGGCCGTAGACGTAGACGTTGCCGGGCAGGAGCAGGCGGGCGTCGACGGCTTTGGCCGCCGCGATCGAAGCATCGAGCATCGGCAGGACCAGCCGGTCCCAGTCGCGGTAGCCCGGCGGGTTGACCGCGTGGACGATCAGCGACACCCCCGCTGCCGCAGCAGCCACATCCCCGGGCACCATCGCGTCGCCCTGCCGCCAGGCGAAGCCATCCGTCTCCCGCCGCACCCGGGCGGGATCGCGGTGCAGCGCCCGCACGGTCCAGCCATCCGTTGCCAGGCGCCGCGCCACCGCGCCGCCCACCCCGCCCGTCGCGCCCAGCACCAGGGCCGTCCTCGTCGTCATCGCGCGCTCCTCGTTCGCCACGAGGGTGATGTGCCAGGGCGTCGAGGATACGAAAATTGCCGAAGTCCGGCGATCGGCTATACGGTTTCGCATGACCGAGCCGAGCTGGGACCATTACCGCGCCGCACTCGCCGTGCTGGAGGAGGGCTCGCTCTCCGGCGCGGCGCGGGCGCTCGGCCTGACCCAGCCGACCCTCGGCCGGCAGATCGCGGCCCTGGAGCAGTCCCTCGGCGTCGCCCTGTTCACCCGCTCGCCTACGGGCCTGTCACCGACCGGGGCGGCCCTGACCCTGGCGCCCTACGCCGCGTCCCTGAAGGCGACGGCGGAGGCCTTGCGCCGGGCGGTGACGGCGGAGGCGGAAGGGCTGTCGGGCCGGGTGCGGATCACCGCCTCGGAGGTGGTCGGCGCCGAGGTGCTGCCGCCGATCCTCGCCGCCCTGCACGCGCGCCATCCCGGCCTCGCCCTCGACGTGGTGCTCTCCGACCGGATGCAGGACCTGTTGCGGCGCGATGCCGACATCGCGATCCGCATGGCACCGCCGACGCAAGCGGCTCTGGTGGCGCGCCGGGTCGGCACGGTGGAGTTGGGTCTCTACGGGCATCGCCGCTACCTCGACCGGCGCGGCGTGCCCGAGCATCCGGCGGATCTCGCCCGCCACAGCGTGATCGGCTTCGATGCCGAGACGCCGTTCCTGCGCGCGATGATGCGTGCGGCGCCCGCCCTCGGCGAGACGCCCTTCGCCTGGCGCAGCGACAGCACGCTGGCGCAGCTCGCGGCGCTCCGGGCCGGCTTCGGCCTCGGCGCCTGCCACACGGCGCTCGCCGCCGGCGACCCGGACCTGGTCCGGGTGCTGCCGGAGCTGGTCTGGGCGCTGCCGACCTTCGTGGCGATGCACGAGGACCTGCGCGCCTTGCGCCGCTGCCGGGTGGCCTTCGACGCGCTGGCGGAGGGGATGGCGGCGTATTGCGCGTAAGTGGGGGCGCCTTTCGGCTCACCCCTTGTCCAGTCCCGCGATCGCCCGGGCGAAGTCCCGCGCCGCGAAGGGCTCCAGGTCGTCGACGCCCTCGCCGACGCCGATGTAATGCACCGGCAGGCCGAACTTGGCGGCGAGCGCCACCAGGATACCGCCCCGTGCCGTGCCGTCGAGCTTGGTCATGACGAGGCCGGTGACCCCCGCCATCTTCTGGAAGGTCTCGACCTGGCTGAGCGCGTTCTGGCCCACCGTGGCGTCGAGGACGAGGAGCACGGCGTGAGGCGTCTCGGCGTCGAGCTTGCGGATCACCCGGATCACTTTCTCCAGCTCGGCCATCAGCCCGGCCTTGTTCTGGAGCCGGCCGGCGGTGTCGATCAGCAGGATGTCGGTGCCGGCGTCGCGGGCGGCCTGGAGGGCGTCGTAGGCGAGGCCTGCGGCGTCCGAGCCCTGCGGGCGGGCCACCACCGGCGCGCCGGTGCGCTCGCCCCAGACCCGCAGCTGCTCGATCGCCGCGGCCCGGAAGGTGTCGCCGGCAGCCAGCATCACGCTGTGCCCCTGCGCCCTGAACTTTTGCGTGAGCTTGCCGATCGTCGTGGTCTTGCCGGCGCCGTTGACGCCGATCATCAGGATCACGAACGGCTTCTTCGTCGTGTCGATGACGAGCGGCTGCGCCACCGGGTCGAGGGCGCGCTCGACCTCGGTGGCCAGGATCGCCCGGACCTCGTCGGGGGCGATGCCCTTCTCGTAGCGGCCCTTGCCGACGGCTTCCGCGATCCGCGTCGCGGTCTCGAGGCCGAAATCGGCCTGGATCAGCGCGTCCTCCAGCTCCTCCAGGGTGTCGGCATCGAGCTTGCGCTTGGTGAACAGCCCGGTCACCCGGTCGGACAGGGCCGAGGAGGTGCGCTTGAGGCCTCCGGTCAGCCGGCCCCACCAGCTGCGCTTCTCCGCCGGCGCCTCTGTCTCCGCCGGGGGCTGGTAGATCACGAGCGCGGCGGGCTCGGCGTCTTGAACCTCGGGCTCCTGGATCCCGGTCTCGTCGATCGCGGGCTCCGCGACCGTCGTTTCCTCCACTTCTGGCTCGGGGGCCGCGGGCACCTGGCCTTCCGGTTGCATGCCCTCGACCGGCTCCAGGTCGGCGCCGGCCAGCTCGTCGGGCAGGTCGTGCGCCGGCTCGGTGTCGGGCGAGGCTTCGGTCACGGTCGGCGGCGCCGGCAGCACCTCGTCGGCACCGGTGGCGAAGTCGGGCACGCCCTCCGACAGGGTCCCGGTCGGCTCCGTCGGCATCGTCCCGGCGGTATCGGGCGCGGCATTGGTCTCGGGAGCCGCGGCGGGCGTGTCGGCGGGAGTCTCCGCCGGCGTCTCGGCCTTGCGGCCGAGCCATCGGCCCAACCAGCCCGGCTTCTTGGTGTCACTCATCCGCACTTGCTCCCGACCCACCGGACGATCTAGGGCGGCCTGCCCCGGACTTCGCCCGCATCCGCCGCCACTGCGACAGGCCCATGATTGAAAGGCCCATGATCGTCGACGACATACTCTCGCGGCTCCTCTACCGCGATGCCCTGGTGCTCGTCATCGACAAGCCGGCGGGATTGCCGGTCCATCCCGGGCCGAAGGGCGGCGAGACCCTGACCCAGCACCTCGACGCCCTGCGTTTCGGCCTGCCGCGCCGCCCGGAGGCCGCCCATCGCCTCGATCGCGACACCTCCGGCTGCCTCGCCCTCGGCCGGCACGCCAAGGCGCTGGCCCGGCTGAACGCCTTGTTCGCGCAGGGTCGGGCGGAGAAGACCTACTGGGCGTTGGTCGAGGGCGGCCCGTCGGAGGAGACCGGCGAGATCGATCTGCCGCTGATGCGCCGCTCCGACGATCCGCGCAGCTGGTGGATGAAGACCGATCCCGCCGGCGATCCGTCGCTCACCCGCTGGCGAGTGATGGGGCGCGATCCGGCCGCCGGCCGGACCTGGCTGGCGCTGACCCCGGTGACCGGGCGCACCCATCAGCTGCGGGTGCATTGCGCCGCGATGGGCTGGCCGATCCTCGGTGATCCGATCTACGGCAGCGCTCCGCGCCAGGGCGGGCCGGGGCTGCAACTCCACGCGCGGGCGCTCGCCCTGCCGCTCTACCCGAAGAAGCCGGCGATCACGGTCGAGGCGCCGGCGCCGGGGCATATGCGGGAGGGGTTGCGGGGGTGCGGGATGGG
>NZ_JBEXZS010000216.1:0-7258 GCF_040593685.1 Methylobacterium sp. EM32
GCTGAGCAGCGTGAGGGCGAGGAGGGGGGTGAGGAGGCGGGCCGACATCGTATTCGTCCTTGTGAAGCTCTGCCGGGTCGACGCGGGGCGCGGGGCGAAGTTCCCGGCGCGTGCCCACGAAGGGGCGCGACGACCTCTTCCGTCCCGCCCTGCGCGGAGGCCTCATCGATCCTGCGGCGCATCCCGGCCTGCCGGCGAGGCCTCCGTCCACCCGGGACGGGGCTCGTCTCGACGAGCCGGGCCGCGGTCGCGCGAGACGCCATCGCGTCTCGCGCATGGGGTGGATCACGATGCAGGCCGACCCGCGATCGTGCCGGTCAGACTCCTGCCCCGCACGCGACCTGCATGCGACGCGGTCCGTCGGACGACGGAGCGGGGCTTAGAAGTTCTGTCGCATTCCAGCAAGAATGCGCTGTGACAGCTCCCGAATCGCCTGCCACTCGACGCGATTCGAGCTTCCCGGGGTCGTCGTGCTGAAACGATGCAGCAGCTTGTTGAACAGGACCTGCATGTCCTTGGTCTCGAACTCGGCCTTGATCTCCTCGCAGGTCTTTCGGATCAGCTCCCACTCGACCTTGTTGTCCCGTCCCGGCGTGATGCCGCTCAGGGACTCGACGAAGGCCCTGAACTGGTCCCTCTGCGAGGCGGACCGATGGCTCATGATGCTCTCGCGGATCCGTTCCCACTCGACCTTGTTGTCGCTGCCGGGAAATGTGCGCGAAAACTGCAACAATATATCGTCGAAGCCGAGAATGTATTTGATGCAGGAAAATTTCAGTTTGACATTCAGGTCCGGCTTCGGATTGGTGACGAATATGTTGGTTGCCAGCTGTACGCCGTCGGTGGTGTAGCACAGCTGATAGAGACTGACCTTGCTGTGCGGCCCGATGACGTAGGTACGGGTTTCCTCGTGCTCAGTCTCGATCGTCTCCGAGGTCTCAGACGTTTTCTGAAGCTCGTAGGCCGTCTCGATGTGGAATTTGTATTCGGTGCTCGCTCCGACATCGACCACGCCTTCGAAGACGACCGAGGCACTCTGCTTGTTGCCGTAGGAGAAGCCGGTATTGACCGAGAACCGGTGAGAAATAAGCTCTCTCGACGTGATGACGCGCTTCTGCCGTGTCTTGTACTCGTGTTTTATCTCTCCGCTATTATGCGTGTTGTCGTAATCAAAGACCAGCTGCCAAAAATAGCGACCATCGACGATTGTCGTCAGGGACTCGTTGGACATCATGATTCTCCGGCACCTCAGGTTGCCGAAACCGCGGTAACATAGCCTGTTTGATGTCGTCTAGGTTCATAACTTGCCTTTCATAAGATTTATTCTCCGCTCACCCGCCGGATCGTCATTGCATATAACGCAAGGTTATGGGTTTTGATCGCGACGTGATTCGCGAATCGCGCCGATCGCTGTCGGATCCATTTGCTGTTGTAAAGGGTTGTTCCGGCGCGACCTGCGCCGCGACGCCCGCCGGATCGCGCTTCCGTCGCCGACGTGCTCCGCGACCGGCGCTGCGGAGGCGCCCCGGCGGCCTATATCCGCCTCCATGGACACTCCCGCCGCCAGCCGCCTCTCCACCTTGCGCCGCGCCGCCGCCGCCCGGCTCGGGCCTTTGCGCCATCTGCCCGCCCTGTTCCGCCTCGCCTTCGCGACCGATCCGCGACTCACCCTCGCGAGCCTGTCCTTGCGCCTCCTGCGCGCCGGGCTGCCCGCCCTGATGCTCTACGTGGCGAAGCTCGTGGTCGACGCGGTGGTGGCAGGCCGCGCCGGACCGCCGCCGGAGGCGGGCTGGCTCGCCGATCCGCGGCTGCACCAGATTGGGCTCCTCGTCGGGATCGAGCTCGGGCTCGCTCTCGTCTCGGACCTGCTGGGCCGCGCGACCTCCTACGTCGACGGGGTGCTGGCGGAAAAAGTCGGCAACGCCACGACGTTGCGCCTGATGGCGCATGCCGCCGCCCTCGACCTCGAGCAGTTCGAGGACAGCGCGGTGCAGGACCAGCTCGAGCGGGCCCGGCGCCAGGTCGCCTGGCGCTCGAACCTGATCGGGCAGCTCCTCGGTCAAGCGCAGGATCTCGTCACGGCGATCACCTTGGCGGTGGCGGTCGGCACGATGCTGCCAGGGCTGGTGCTGCTCCTGGTACTGGCCCTGATCCCCGCCTTCCTCAACGAGCTGCACTTCAATGCCCGCGGCTATCGCCTCGCCTGGCGCCGCAGCCCGGACCGGCGCGAGACCGATTACCTGCGCTATCTCGGCGCCGACGCGCACAGCGCCAAGGAGGTGAAGCTGTTCGGCCTGGCCTCCCACCTCTCGGACCGCTTCCGCGAACTCGCCGGCCGGCTGCTCGCCGAGAACCGGGAGCTCGCCCGGCACCGGGCGCTCGCCGGCGGCGCCTTCGCGAGCCTCGGCACGCTCGCCTACTACGCTGCCTACCTCGTCATCGCAGGCGAAGCGCTCGCCGGCACGCTCACCGTCGGCGACCTCACCTTCCTGGGCGGCGCTTTCCTGCGCCTGCGCGGCCTCGTCGAGGGACTGCTGCTCGGCGCCTCGCAGCTGCTCGGCCAGGCGCAGTATCTCGACGACCTGTTCTCGTTCTTCACCATCGCGCCGACCATCCGCTCCGGGACGCGGGCCGTGCCGGAGCGCCTGCGCGAGGGCTTCGTGTTCGAGGATGTCGGCTACCGCTATCCCGGCGAGAGCCGCTGGGCCGTGCGCCACTTGTCCCTGCGCATCCGGGCCGGCGAGGTGGTGGCGCTGGTGGGCGAGAACGGCGCCGGCAAGACCACGATCGTCAAGTTGCTCGCCCGCCTCTACGCGCCGACGGAAGGGCGCATCCTGCTCGATGGCCGCGACCTCGCCGAGTACGACATCGAATCGTTACGCGCCCGCATCGGCGTGATCTTCCAGGATTTCATGCGGTTCGACTTCACGGCCGGCGACAACATCGCGGTCGGGCGCATCGAGGCGCGAGCGGACCGGGCGGGAATCGCGGCCGCCGCCCGGCGGGCGCTCGCCGACGCGGTGATCGAGCGGCTGCCGGCGTCTTACGACCAGCGCCTCGGCCGGCGCTTCGAGGACGGGGTCGAGTTGTCGGGCGGCGAGTGGCAGAAGGTGGCGATCGCCCGGGCCTACCGGCGCGACGCGGCGATGCTGGTCCTCGACGAGCCGACCGCCGCCCTCGATGCCGGGGCCGAGGCCGAGGTGTTTCGCCGCTTCGGCGACCTCGCGGCGGGGCGCACCGCGCTCCTGATCTCGCACCGCTTCTCCACCGTGCGCCGGGCCGACCGGATCGTGGTCCTCGCCGGCGGGCGGGTGCTGGAGGAGGGCACCCACGCGGAGCTGGTGGCGCGGCGCGGGCGCTACGCCGAGCTGTTCGAATTGCAGGCGGCCGGCTACCGCTGAGCCGCCTCGTAATCGGCGAGGTCGGCCGGATCGGTGATCGCCGCGCGGGCGGCCCGGTCGAGCCGCGCGGCGACGCGGGCGACCGACGGCGCCGCGTAGGGCCGCGCGGCGCGTAAGCCCTGCAGCGTCTTGGCGAGGCGGATGGTCACCTCGATCTCCGCCGTGCCCTCGCGGATCAGCGGCCGGAAGGCGTCGGTCAGCATGTCGTCGAGCGTCGGGCGCGGGACGTGGACCGGCGGCCGCTCGGCCAGTTCCTCGCCCTCCGGATCGTCCGGCGGCAGGTGCAGGAGGACGCGCAGGAGCGCGTTCAGCACCTCGATGGCGGTGCCGGGATCGTTGGTGGCCGGCGCGAGCGCCCGGCTCGCGATCTCCGAGAGCGCGATCAGGCCGAGGCGCGGATCCTGGTCGAAGCGCCGGTGCCGCTCGATCGCGAAGGCGCTCGCGAGCGCTCGTCCGTCCTCCCCGGGATCGCCCTCGACGTGCAGGAGCGGCCGGGTCGGATGGACGAGGGTGCCCGGCAGGGCCGCGACGTGCAGGACGAGGCCCCGCCGTGCCGCGACCGCCCCGAGCGAGGCGACGTCGATATGGGTGACGTAGCCGGTCTCCTCGGCGAAGACCGGCGTCGCGCCGACGGGTACCGGCACCGCCGGCCGGCCGCCGAGGCGCGGATCGGCGGAGAAGGCCCGCATCGCCGCGGCGGCGGCCTCCTCGACGCGGTCGATCACGTCGCTCATGCGGCCGAAGCCGGTGATGTGGCCGATCCAGCGCAGGAGCGTGACCACCACCACCGCGACGACCAGCACCGTGCCGCAGAACAGGACCACGCGCCCGCTGTCGCCGTAGAGGCTCGATTGCAGTCCGATGATGCCGACCACCGAGAACACGAAGGCGCCCAGGAAGGTCGAGAGCGCGTTCTGCGAGGTCGGGTCGCCGATCAGGAGCTGCGTCGCCCGCGGCGTCGCGAGCTGGGTCGCCGAGCCGTAGGCGCTGACCATCGCGGTGAGCGAGAAGGTCGTCACCGCCAGCATGCTCGAGGCCATGATCTGGAGGATCGTCCCGACCGCGTCCTGCCCGAGCCGGCCGTGCACGTCCCCGGGCAGGAACGGCCCGACGAGGGCGGCGACGACCGCGAGGGCGACGCCGAACAGGCTGATCAGCGCCGCCCGGAACCAGACCTGCCGGACGACCCGCTTCCCCACCCACGCCCAGCGATCCATCTGCCCGTGCCCCCGACCTCGACGGGTGAAACTAGGGTGGATCTGCCGTAGGGGCAGGGGCGGTGCGGGCGGTCATCAATGGTCCGGTCCCGGGGGCGGGCCCTCGTCGTCCAGCCCGGCCCGGTCGCGGTCGAGCTGGCGCATCAGCTCGGCGAGGCGCGGGTCGAGCCCCTCGTCGAGGATGGGCTCGTAGAGGGCCTGGAGGTAGCGGCCGAGCCGCTCCCGGCTCGCCGCGTCGAGGGTCGGGCCGCCGTCCGACGGCTCGCGGGACCCGGACGTATCGGATTCGGATGCGATCATCGGCCCTACATTTGGCAGGCGGAGGCCGGCGGCAAGTCTCCGTCGACTCGACAAAGCCTGCCAGGATCCAGGCTGTCCGCGTCCGATGCCAGTCATCGGGCGGAAAGCGGGACGGTTGGACGCAAGGCGGAACTCGACTTTTGCGCTAAGGTTGGCGGGGGGCAACCGGAGAGATCAGATCGATGCGCTTCGCCGTTCCGCTCGTCGTCGCCTGCGGCCTCGCCGCGCCCGCCCTCGCCGCACCTGCCCTCGCGCAGTCCGGCCGTCCGCCGGCTCTCCTCATCCACGGCAATTACTGCGGCCCGGGCAACAACGCGCCCCTGCCGCCGATCGACGCCCTCGACGCGGCCTGTGCCCGGCACGATGCCTGTACGCCCCGCGGCGGCATGGCTACGGCAGCCTGCAATGCCCGCCTCCAACGCGAGGCCGAGCTGATCTCCCGCGATCCGCGCCAGCCCCAGGACCTGCGCGACGCGGCGGGCTTCGTCGCCTTCGCGGCCGGCATGATGCCCTCTCGCCCGCAGGTGGCGAGGGGACCGACCGTCGTGGCGCCCTCCGTCGCGCCGGCCGTCCCGGCTCCGTCGATCGACGAGGACGACGACGAATAGGCGGCGCGTCAGAGCGGATAGGTCACCTCGGTCAGCGCCTCGGACAGCGCCCAGAGCCGCGCCGCCGCCGCGGGATCGGTGGCATGGGGCGCGATCCTCGCCGGGCCGACCTGGCCGCGGACCTCCCACGCACCGTCCGGGCCGTAATAGTGCCCGCCCTCCGCCTCCGGCGCCGTGGCGGCGTAGAGCAGAGGCAGGGCGCCGCGCTCCGCCGACTGACCGACGAGCCAGAGGAGACCCGCCCCGATGCGCTCGGCGAGCCGCCCGGCCCGGTCGCCCCGCCGGGCGATGGCCGTCGCCGCGATCCCCGGATGGGCCGCGACCGACCGGACCGGGGAGCCGGCCGCGCGCAGGCGCCGGTCGAGTTCGAGGGCAAACATCAGCATCGCCAGCTTGGTCTGCCGGTAGGCGCTCTGCGGGCCGTAGGCGCGGCTTGACTGCAGGTCGTCGAAGGCGATCGTTCCGGAGCGGTGGGCGATGCTCGCCACCGCCACGATCCGCGTTCCCGATTGCTGGCGCAGGTGTGGCAGCAGCAGCCCGGTCAGGGCGAAGTGGCCGAGATAATTGGTGGCGAGCTGGCGCTCGAACCCGTCCTCGGTCTCCTCGCGCCGCGGCACCGCGGCGATGCCGGCATTCAGGAGCAGGATGTCGATCGGCCGCCCCTCGGCCGCCCAGGCCGCCGCGAAGGCCCGCACCGAGGCGAGGCGCGCGGTGTCGAGGGCGCGGCTCTCGATCACGGCCGCCGGATGCACCCGGCGGATCGCCGATTGCGTCGCCTCGGCCTTGGCGCGGTCGCGGGCGGCGATCACGATCTCGGCACCCGCGCCGGCGAGCGCCAGGGCCGCCTCGTAGCCGATGCCGCTCGTCGCCCCGGTGACGATGGCGCGGCGCCCGGCCTGGGGCGGGATCAGGGCGGGGGTCCAGGGCATCGGCGCGCTCCTTGGCGACTTGGGAGAGTTCCGAGATGGGCGCGCGCGTCCGGGTGAGAAGAGGGCAGGGGGTTGAAGGAAGTCAGGGCCTGGGCGCGGATCGAAACCGGCCGCGTGCACGTTTCTCGCGTGCCTGCCGCCGCGTCCAAGTCTCGACCGACGCTGCACGCTTGGCTTGCATGGCGGCTATCGATAAACTGGAGGGCGTGAGGGACCCGAATGATCGGACGGTTGATCTCCACCTTGCGTCCGCACAGGCTGCCCGACGACCGCGACGTGGCGCCGGAGGAGACGGTCCTGGCCGCTCCACCCGAGGAGGTCGCGCGGTTCGCGCCGATGGTGCCGCTCACGCCGCCGCCAGCGGTCAACGACGATCCCGAGGGAGCTTTGTGTGACGCGGTCGAGGCGGCGTTGCGGATGGCGGGGTACCTGCCGGAGGCGTCGGGGGAGTGAGAGCCTGTTCGGCTAGAGACAGGCGCGTTGCCGCGATGCCATCATTTATCCCGTACGCGGCCTCGTCCAGGGCTTCCGTCCGACCGGTTTGCCGCGCTCTATGCGGCCCGACCGGCGACACCTCCCCACGTCGTCCACGGCAGCGAAAGCGGCACCCGGTGCCCATCATCGCCGATATCGGGGAACGGAGCCGATCGCGTTCCGATTCGCCCTGTACCGTCGGCGTCTCCGGATCCCGGCTTCCGCCTTCGCAGCCCCAGGATGGGGTAAAGGGTGAGAACGGTCGGCCTCCGTCGCCCGACCGGATCCGCGGCCCCGATTCCCGAGGACCCCCATGCACCCCGCCACCC
>NZ_JBEXZS010000217.1:0-8208 GCF_040593685.1 Methylobacterium sp. EM32
GGGTCCGGCAGCCCGAACAGCACCGGCGCCGCCGGCCAGCCGGGCATCAGCCAGGACAGCGGCAAGGGCGCCGGCCACGAGGGCGACGGCGATCAACATGGTCTTCATGTCCTGATGCCTCATTGTGAGAGGAGGCCCGCCGAGGGCGGTCGCGGAGGCAATCGGTGCCGGCTGCCCGCGTTCCGGGGGGCAGCCATTCCCGCGGAGAGGCAGCCATGCCGCGGGCGCACCAGAACCAAGCAAGCTGCGCGTCGTTGGCCCGCCATGGAAGTCACGCTTCAGCCCGTGCGCGTCAGGACCGGGGACGAGGCCGAGCGGGGATTGCTCGTCTTCGTCGACGGCGCCCTCGCGGCGGTGCTGGTCTGCCTGTCCGACGCCTATGGCGAGGAGGCCGGGCAATGGTTCCTCGAAGCGGGCTTCGGCAGCCTCGCCTCGCCGCAGCCGCAGATCTTCTCCGATCTCGACGCCGCGGAGACCTGGATCGCGCGGCGGCTCGGGGGTTAAGCATCATTCCGCCGGCCGCGGACGGCCGGTGCCGAAGTGGTCACCGGTTCGGCGGAGAAAATGATGCAAAAACAAAAATCTAAGCAGAGTTGCCCTGTGCAACTCTGCTTAGTCCCCGTCCTCCGTGACCGTGTCGGCGAACGGCACGCTCATCACCGGGCGCCCGTCCTCGTCCGTCACCTCGAAGGTGCAGGAGAACCAGTCGCGCACCGCGTCGAGCCGCGCCCGAGCGATCAGGTCGCGGGCGGCCGCGAGGGCGTGGGCGCGCGCCGCGTCCGGCCCGGCCAGCGCGTCCCCCTCCGGATCCGTCGCGAGGCCGTCGGGGCCGGGGCCGTGCCGGAGGTGGAAGAAGTAGCGCGGCATCAGGCGCCCTCGATCAGGCGGGCATATTCGGCCTCCGGCGTGCCGTAGCTGCCGTTCGTCAGCGCCAGGAGCTTGTCGCGGTCGAGCACCTCGATGCGCCGGCGCTTGGCCCGGATACGGCCGGCGCCCTCCAGGTTCTGGATCGCCAGCGTGACCCCCGCCCGCTGCACTCCCAGCATCATCGACAGGAAATCGTGCGTGAGGACCAGCTCGTCGCCCTCCGTCCGGTCGTGGCACATCAGCAGCCAGCGCGCGAGGCGGCTCTCGAGGCTCAGGGACGCGTGGGCGTAGGCGGTGTGGGTGATCTGGACGATCAGGGTGTGGACGTAGCGCAGCAGCAGGCGGCGCAGGGCCGGGCTCTCGCCGAGCGCGGCGCAGAAAGCCTCCCGGCCGATTCTCAACCCCTCGCCCGAGAGCTGGACGAAGTAGACGTGCGGCGTGGTGGTGCAATCGAGCCCGACCGGCACCGCCCCGACCAGGCCCTCGCTGCCGACGAGGCCGACCTCGATCCGGCGATCGTCGTGGGCGGTCGAGATCGAGACCATGCCGGTCTCGAGGAAGAGCAGGTCGTCCACCGGCGCGTCCGGGGCGATCACCACCTCGCGCAGCTGCAGCGCGACGGGATCGAGGTGCGGCTGCAACAGCGCGAAATCCTCGGGGGCCATGGCCCGCAGGAGGCGATTGCGCAGAGTCGATTGCCGGAGCTGCGGCACGGATTCCTCCTCGCGGATCGACGGTTGGGTATCCTCTCCTAACGCGACACCTCGTCGTTGGTTGACGGCGTGTCTTCAGATATTCAAGCCATCATGGCGATAAACAAATGATTATAACAAATGATATATGGTCAACATTTGATATTAACGCCTGTCGCCTTCGAAATCACACGCTAAATCGGAACCATCATCGCATCGTGCCATTGTACGATACAACACCGAACCACGCGATCTCTTACGGGTGCGGCAACCTGCATCTATAACTCTTCGCAACGGCGTGCATCCGCGGGCCGAAACCGGAGGGAGCAGATTTGCGACGGGACGACCATCATCCGACAGTCCTGCTGGTCGAGGAGGATCCCCTGGTCGGCCTCGCGGTCGGCGACACGCTGGCGGAGGCCGGCTACCGCGTCGCCGGGCCCTTGGCGAGCCAGGACGAAGCCCTGGCCTGGATGGCCCGGGGAGCGCCCGACCTCGCAATCCTCGACCTCCCGCTTCGGGATGGCGATGGCAGCCGCCTCGCCAGGGCGCTGCGGGAGAGCGGCGTACCGTTCCTGGTTCATGCCGACGATGCGCGCGACGCCGCGTCCTGCGCCGAGCTGCGCGCCGCGCCCCGACTGACCAAGCCGGCCTGGCACCGGGACCTCGTCCTGGTGCTCGGCCAGCTCGCCCGCGAGGCGCGATCATGATTCCGACATCCGCGACGCCGACGATCCACACACCCGCCGCGCCGTCCACGGGCGGGCACCCGCTCCACCCGATCGTGCGCAAGCTCTCCGCCTACCTCCCCCTCGACGCGGAGGAGCAGGCGGCGCTCACGGGTTTGAGCGCCGGCGGGCAGCGGGTCGAGGGGCGTCACGACCTCCTGGTCGAGGGGGCCGTGCCCGACAGTGCCGTCCTGGTCCTGGAGGGCATCGCCTGCCGCTACCGCCACCGCCCGAGCGGGTCGCGCCAGATCACCGGCTTCCTCGTGCCCGGCGATCTCTGCGACCCCGACTTCGCGCATCTGGGCCGGATCAACCACGGCGTCGGCACCCTCGGGGCCTGCCGGGTCGCCCGAATCCCCCGGGAGGTGCTGGCCGACCTCGTCGAGCGGCATCCCGGCCTCGCCCGGGCCCTGCGCTGCGCCAAGCTCGCCGAGGAGGAGACGACCCGCGAATGGGTGATGAATCTCGGCTGCCGCTCGGCGGTCGAGCGGGTGGCGCACCTCCTGTGCGAGCTGCACGAGCGGTTACGGATCGTCGGCTGGGCGACGAAAGGCGGCTACGACCTCGCCCTGACGCAGCAGGACCTCGCCGACACGACCGGCCTGTCGAACGTCCACGTCAACCGGGTGCTGCGCCAGCTGCGCCTGATGGGGCTGGTCGAGGTCGGCGGCCGGCGGGTCGACATCCTCGACCTGCCCGGCCTCCAGGCCGTCGCCGAGTTCCAGGCCGATTACCTGCGGCCCGCGGCGGGCTGATCAGCCGAGATCCAGCTCCACCGTCACCGGCACGTGGTCGGAGGGTTTTTCGAGGCCGCGCAGGTGCTTCTGCACCGAGGCCGAGACCAGGCGGTCGAGGGCTTGCGGCGACAGGAGCAGATGGTCGATCCGGATGCCCTGGTTGCGCGGCCAGCAGCCGGCCTGGTAGTCCCAGAAGCTGTAGACGCCAGGCCTGCCGTCGCAGGCGCGAAGACCGTCGGTGAAGCCCTCGTTGATGAGGCTGCGGAACGCCGCCCGGGTCTGGGGCAGGAACAGCGCGTCGTTCACCCAGGCCGCCGGATCGGCGACGTCCTCGGGCTCGGGGATCACGTTGTAGTCGCCGGCGAGCACCAGCACCTCTTCCCGCGCCCGCAGACCCACGGCATGGGCCTGGAGCCGGCGCATGAAGGCGAGCTTGTAGTCGTATTTCGGCGTGCCGACCGGGTTGCCGTTCGGCAGGTAGATCGAGGCCACCCGCACCGGCACCGTCGCGGTCGGGATCACCGCCTCGATGTAGCGCGCCTGCTCGTCGGTGGCGTCGCCCGGCAGGCCGCGGCGGATCTCCTGGAGCGGCAGCGGCCGGCGGGTCAGCAGCGCGACGCCGTTGAACGCCTTCTGGCCGTGGGTCGCCACCACGTAGCCGGCCTCCTCGATCTCGGTGCGGGGAAACGCGTCGTCGACGCATTTCAGCTCCTGGAGGCAGACCACGTCGGGCTGCGCCTCGGCCAGGAAGGCCAGGAGGTGCGGCAGACGCTGCTTGACCGAGTTGACGTTCCAGGTGGTGATCCGCATCGCGTCCCGCGCCGCTCGTGAACCGCTACTGCCGTGAGGGTCCGTCATCGGGGTTTCGCGCGGCGCTGGCAAGCCGCGGGACGGCGGTGGGGTGGGGACGGACAGGATGGCGTTCGACTGGTGGGATCCGGTGCGCGACTATTGCGAGCGCACCGGGCCGGAGCTGTGGGCCGAGCCCTTGAACGCGGCCTCGAACGCCGCCTTCGGGGTCGCCGCGTTCCTGCTGCTGCGGCGCGGCCGGGCGCCGGACCCGGTCGCCGACGGCTTCGCCTGGCTGATCGGGCTGATCGGCCTCGGCAGCGCCCTGTTCCACACCCTGGCGGTGGAGTGGTCGGCGCTCGCTGACGTGATCCCGATCGCGCTGTTCATCCACGCCTACTTCTTCCTGGCGCTCCGGCGCTTCCTCCGGCTCTCCGCCCTCGCGGCGCTCATCGGCACCCTGGCCTTCGCGGCGGCGGCTGCGTTCTTCGAGCCCGCCCTGTCGCACCTCGCCGGGCGGCCGCTCGGACCGCTCACCAACGGCTCGGTCGCCTACGCCCCCGCGGCGCTCGCGCTGTTCGGCGTCGGGCTCGCCGCGCTCCGGTTCGGCCGGCGGGAGGGCGCCGCGCTGATCGGGATCGGGGGACTATTCCTCGCCTCGCTCGCGGCGCGCACGCTCGACGCCGTCCTCTGCCCCTTCGTGCCCTTCGGCACCCACTGGCTCTGGCACCTCTTGAACGCGTGCGTGCTCTACGGCCTGGTGCGGGCGGCCCGCCGCGCGGGGGCTGCCTGACGCGAGTGCCGCCTGACGCAAGGTGCCGCCTTCCTTGCACGGGTCCGGAAACCGTTGCAGAAGGACCCCGCCGCGGGGCCGCGACATTCGCGCACCGCGCCTGCCTGCCCGGATTGTTCGCCATGACTCAAGCCCTCCGCCTCGGCATCGCCGGTCTCGGCACCGTCGGAGCCTCCGTCGTCCGCATGGTCGCGCGCCGTGCCGAGGCGATCAGCGCCACCGCCGGGCGGCCGGTCCGGGTCACCGCCGTCGCCGCCCGCGACCGCACCCGCGACCGCGGCCTCGACCTCCAGGGCGTGACCTGGTTCGACGATCCGGTCGCGCTCGCCCGCTCGGCCGAGGTCGATTGCGTGGTCGAGCTGATCGGCGGAGCCGAGGGCAAAGCGCGCGAGACCGTCGAGGCGGCTTTGTCTGCGGGCAAGCACGTCGTGACCGCCAACAAGGCGCTGCTGGCCAAGCATGGTCCGGCGCTGGCCCGCGCGGCGGAAGCCTCGGGCGTCGCGCTCGCCTTCGAGGCCTCGGCGGCCGGCGGCATCCCGGTGGTCAAGGCCCTGCGCGAGGCGCTCGCCGGCAACCGGATCTCGCGCGTCTACGGAATCCTCAACGGCACCTGCAACTACATCCTGAGCCGGATGGAGCTGGAGGGCCTGACCTTCGAGGCCTGCCTCAAGGATGCGCAGGCCCTCGGCTACGCCGAGGCCGACCCGACCTTCGACGTCGAGGGCTTCGACACCGCCCACAAGCTCGCGATCCTGACGAGCCTCGCCTTCGGCACCGAGCTCGACGCCGAAGGCGTCTCGGTCGAGGGCATCTCGGCGATCACCCCGCTGGACCTGCGCATGGCCGACGAGCTCGGCTACCGGATCAAGCTCCTGGGCGTCGCCGAGGCGACGGCGGGCGGCGTCGAGCAGCGGGTCCACCCGACCATGGTGCCGAAATCCTCCGCCATCGCCCAGGTGATGGGCGTGACCAACGCCGTCACCATCGACACCGATGCCTTACGCGAACTCACCCTGATCGGCCCCGGCGCCGGCGGCGAGGCCACCGCCTCGGCGGTGGTCGCCGACATCGCCGACGTGGCGGCCGGCCGCACGCCCCCGGCCTTCGGCCGCCCGGTGGCGGCGCTGACCGCCCCGGTGCGGGCCGAGATGCAGCGCCACGAGGGCGGCTACTACATCCGCCTCACCGTCCACGACCGCCCCGGCGTCGCCGCCGGCGTCGCGACCAAGATGGCCGAGCGCGAGATCTCCCTCGAGAGCATCCTCCAGCACCGCTCGGAGAACGCGGTGGCCCGCGACCGCCACGGCCGCTCGGGCCTGCCGGTGCCGCTGGTGCTGATCACCTACGCGGCGACCGAGGCCGCGATCCGCGAGAGCCTCGACGCGATGGCGGCGGACGGCCTCCTCTCCGAGCCGCCGCAGCTCATCCGCATCGAGCGCGAGTAAGTGCGTCGGGTCGCCGACCTGCGGAGCGGGTTGATGGGGAAAAACATTCCCGTGCAATCCGCTGCCAACCCGGCGGTCGATTGACAAAATTCAGTTCAGCGGCGCCGGTTTCTCCTTTAAGACCCGGCGCGAAGGATCAGCACGAGGATCACGAACGCATGTCGGACGCCAAGAAGCCGGGGCCGAGCCAGGTCATCGAGCGCATCCTGACCCTCGAACTGGTGCGCGTCACCGAGCGGGCCGCCGTGGCCGCCGCGCGCCTGCGCGGCCAGGGCAACGAGAAGGCCGCCGACCAGGCCGCCGTCGACGCGATGCGCCGCGAGCTGAACCGCCTGCCGATCGACGGCACCGTCGTGATCGGCGAGGGCGAGCGCGACGAGGCCCCGATGCTGTTCATCGGCGAGACCCTCGGCAACGGCTCGGGCCCGAAGGTCGACATCGCGGTCGACCCGCTCGAGGGCACCACGTTGTGCGCCAAGGACATGCCGGGCTCCGTCGCCGTGATGGCGATGGCCGAGGGCGGCACCCTGCTCGCCGCCCCCGACGTCTACATGCACAAGATCGCCATCGGCCCGGGCTACCCGGCCGGCACCGTGCATCTCGACGCGAGCCCTGAGGAGAACATCCACGCGCTGGCCAAGGCCAAGGGCGTGCCCCCGGCCGAGATCACCGCCCTCGTCCTGGACCGGCCGCGCCACACCGACCTGATCGCGGCGATCCGCCGGACGGGTGCCGGCGTGCGCCTGATCTCCGACGGCGACGTCGCCGGCGTGATCTTCACCACTATGCCGGAGGAGACCGGCATCGACATCTATCTCGGCATCGGCGCCGCCCCCGAGGGCGTGCTGGCGGCGGGCGCTCTGCGCTGCATCGGCGGCCAGATGCAGGGCCGCCTGATCCTCGACACCGAGGAGAGGCGCGACCGCGCCGCCAAGATGGGCGTCGCCGACCCGAACCGCCTCTACGCCCTCGAGGATCTCGCCCGCGGCGACGTCGTGGTGGCGCTGACCGGCGTGACCGACGGGGCGCTGGTCAAGGGCGTGAGGTTCGGCCGCAGCACGATCCGCACCGAGACGGTGGTCTACCGCTCGCATACCGGCACCGTGCGCCGGATCGAGGCCGAGCACCGCGACTTCGACAAGTTCCACCTGAAGTAGGATTTTTCGGAGCGGGGCCGCGCGGTTGATCTGCGCGGTCCCTCTGATCCTTGCCCCTTGATCCCGGGATCGTTCCCCGCGACCCTGCCGGCGATTCTTCCCGACAGGACCGCGCCGGATGCCGACTCTCACCATTCGCCCGCTGCGCCCCGACGAGCGCGCCGCCTGGGACCCGCTCTGGCAGGGCTACCTCGCCTTCTACGGCGCCACCGTCGCGCCGGAGGTCACCGACCTCACCTGGGCCCGCCTGCACGACGCGTCGGAGCCGATGCACGCCCTCGTGGCCGAGCGGGAGGACGGCGCGGTCATCGGCCTCGTCCACTACATCTTCCACCGCTCGACCTGGACCGCCGGGCCGTACTGCTACCTGCAGGACCTGTTCACCGCCAAGGAGGCACGCGGGCAGGGGGCGGGGCGGGCGCTGATCGAGGCGGTCTACGCGGCGGCGGGCGAAGCCGGGGCGAGCCGGGTGTACTGGCTGACGCAGGAGGCCAACGTCACGGCGAGGGCGCTCTACGACACGCTGGCGGACCGGCCGGGGTTCATCCAGTACCGGAAGGTGCTGTGAGCATAGCGGGACGCGCCGCCTGAACCCTCCCCCTTTCTGCGGCAGGACTGTCTGGGGAAGTCAGGATGCATGACCGTGTCTCCTGCGCCGCTTGGTCGATGGGCATCTTGGATCGAGCAAGGCCCGGACCTCGGCCCAGGTCTGCGGCTCGAACAAGCCCTGCCGCAGCAGATCGACCAGGCGCAGGATCGGCACGCGTGGACAGTGGCGGCGCAGCGCCAGGCGCAGCAGCGCGAAGGTGATCATCGCCGCCACCAGTTGCAGGCGCACGGCTTCCACGCTGCGGCCCAGGAAGCGGCGAATCGCCAGATGCTGCTTGAGCCAGCGGAACACCAGCTCAATGGCCTGATCACAAACGACAGGTTCTGTCTGGTGCGCACGGCGCAGCTTGTCCTGACGTGGTGGCGTCGGCCGCAGCGCCGGCGCGGCTGC
>NZ_JBEXZS010000218.1:0-12022 GCF_040593685.1 Methylobacterium sp. EM32
CACGGAGCCCGCCCCCCGTCCCGCGCCCGGCCCCGGCCTGCGCTTCCTGTGGCGCAGCGACGCCCGCGGCTGCCTCGTCGAGGTGACGGGGCGGCTGCCCGAGACCGTCGGCGCCTCGCCGGTCGGCCGCAGCTGGGACGAGCTCGTCGCCGGCCCGGTCGAGGCCGAGCCGGCCCTGGTCGAGGCCCTGGCGGAGCGGAAGACCTTCCGGGCCGTGCCCCTGCGCTGGCGCATCGCCGGAACCCGGGACGCCGTCATGGTCGACCTCTCGGGGGCGCCCCGCCTCGGGGCCGGCCGCGCCTTCGCGGGGTTCAGCGGCTTCGGCGTCGTCCATCCGGAGCGCGTCGTCCCGGCGGCCGACCGGCCGGAGGCGCCCGAGCCGAAGCCGCTCCGCCCCTCCCTGCGCGAGCGCGCCGCGGCGGTGATCGCCGTCGGGCGCCTGCCCACCGGGGAGCCGGCCCAGGAAACACCGCCCCAGGCCCCGTCCCGGCCTGAGCCGACCCGGGACGGCCCACGGCCGGAGCCGGACGCGCCCGACCTCGTCGCCCTCGCCGGGGCGACGATGGGGGAACTGGCCGGCCTGATGACGGCGCCCTTCGCGCATCTCGGGATGGGCTGGGGCTTCGGCGCCCGCCCCCCCGGCACAGGCCTTCCGGCGGGATCGCCCGATGCGACGGCGCAGGCCGCTCCACCTGAGCCGGCGCCGCGGGACCAAGCTGACGGCGATCCGTCGCACGATCCGGCTCCGCCCGCAGACTCGCCGCCCGAGGACCCGCTCCAAGCGACCGAGCCCTTGGCCGCCGAACCCCTGGCCGCCGAGCCCCCGGCGGAGGAGCGGCCGGGCGCCGCCCTCTCCCTCAACGAGCACGCGGCGTTCCGGGAGATCGCCCGGGCGCTCGGCGCGCGCTTCGCCGGCGACCCGGAAGGCGCCGCGTCGGCCCCGGTGCCGCACGCCGCGCCGGCGCGGGGCGCCGTGACGCCGTTCCGGGGCGCGCAGGCGCTCGCCCGCCTGCCCGAGCGCGGCGCCGAGGTGGCGCTCGCCCGCCTCGTCGAGCGGCTGCCGGTCGGGCTCCTGGTCCATCGCGGCGACGAGGTGCTGCTCGCCAACCGCCAGCTCCTGACCCTGACGGATTACGACAGCCCCGAGGCCCTGGCGGCGGCCGGCGGCCCGGGGGCGATCTTCCGCGGCCGCGACCCCTCGGCCGCCCTCGGCCCCGGCGAGGGCGCGCCGGTCGCCCTCGCCACCCGGACCGGCGGCAGCGTGCCGGTCGGGATCACCGTCGGGGTGATCGAGTGGGACGGCGCACCCGCGAGCCTGCTCACCATCCGCCGCCTGCCCGATGCCGATCCGGTCCAGTCCCTGGCGGCGGCCGAGGTCCATCTCGCCCATCGCGACGCCAACCTGCGCGAGACGACCGCGATCCTCGACGCGGTCACCGACGGGGTGGTGGTGCTCGACGAGGAGGGCCGCATCGTCCGGATGAACCGGGGGGCGCGAGACCTCCTCGGCGCCGATCCGCGCGAGGTCGCGGGCGAGCCCCTGATCGGCCTCTTCTCGCCCGAGAGCCGGCCGGCGGCCCAGGCCGCCCTGCTGCGGGCGAGCGCGGGCGCCACCGCGACGACCGGCGACGAGGTGATGGCGCGGGGGGCGGACGGCCCCTTGCCCCTCATCCTCACCCTGGCGCCGGTGGCGAGCGGGCCGCCGCGCCGCGTCGCCGCGATCCTGCGCGACGTCTCGGCCTCGCGGCGCACCGAGGCCGAACTGGTGCGCGCCCGGCGCGAGGCCGAGCGGGCCAGCGCCCAGAAATCCGACTTCCTGGCCACGATCAGCCACGAGGTCCGCACGCCGCTCAACGCCATCATCGGCTTCGCCGAGGTGATGCTGGAGGAGCAGTTCGGCCCCGTCGGCAGCGACCGTTACCGCGACTACCTGCGCGACATCCGGGCCTCCGGCGAGCACGTGGTCAGCCTGGTCAACGACCTGCTCGACCTCGCCAAGATCGAGGCCGGCCACCTCGACCTCGCCTTCGCGGGCTTGCCCCTCAACGACCTCGTGGCGGCCTCGGTCGCCCTGATGCAGCCCCAGGCCGCCCGGCAGCGGGTGGTGATGCGCACGAGCTTCGCCCCCGGCCTGCCGGCGGTGCTGGCCGACCAGCGCTCCCTGCGCCAGGCCGCCCTCAACGTGATCTCGAACGCGATCAAGTTCACCGATGCGGGCGGGCAGGTCATCGTCTCGACGGCGGCGACCGACCGGGGCGGCGTGGCGCTGCGCGTGCGAGACACGGGCATCGGCATGAGCCCGGAGGAGATCGAGACGGCGCTCCAGCCGTTCCGCCAGATCGCCACGGCGCAGCGCCGCGGCGGCGGCACCGGTCTGGGCCTGCCGCTGACCAAGGCCCTCGTCGAGGCCAACCGCGCCAGCCTGCGGATCACCAGCCGCCCGGGCGAGGGCACGCTGGTCGAGGTGCTGTTTCCGGCCGGGCGCGTGCTCGAATCCTGAGCTATCGCCCGGGCGGTCCCGGGCGTAGGCTTGGTGTCGTTCACGCTCCGTCAGGACAGGCCATGTCGCCCCGCCCCGCCGCCATCGCCGCCCTCCTTATCGTTCTGGCCGGCCCCGCCGCGGCGGCCGAGGCCCTGCCGCTGACCGTGCTCACCGAGCGCACCGGCCCGATGGCCGCCGCCGGCACCGCCCTGGCGAACGGACTCTATGACTACCTCGCCATGCTCGGCCGGCGCGACGGCGGCGTCGGCGGCAGCCCCCTCGCGGTCGAGGAATGCGAGACCGGGGGCGAGGCGGCGCGGGCGCTCGCCTGCTACGAGGCGGCGGTCGCCCGCGGCAGCATCGCGCTGGTGCCCGGCAGCGCCGACGCGGCCCTGGCGCTGCTGCCGCGCCTCGCCGCCGACCGGATGCCTCTCGTCGCCGCCGGCTACGGCCCGGCCGCGATGGCGCGGGGCGACGTGCTGCCCTGGGCCTTCGCGCCGCCGGCCACGGTGTGGGATTCGCTGAGCGCGGCGCTCGCGCATGTCGCGCAGGGCGGCAGCGAGGACAGCCCGCAGGGCCGCAGCGTGGCCTATATCCACCGCGACAGCCCGGCGGGCCGGGAGCCGGAGCCGGTGCTGCGGGCGCTGGCCGCCGAGGCCGGCCTCGCCTTCCGCGCCTACGCCCTGCCGGAAGGCGCCGAGGAGGGCGCGGGCCCCTGGCGCGCGGTCCGGGCCGCGGATCCGGATTACGTGATCCTCGACGCCACCGCCGGCCTCGCCGGCACCCCGTTGCGCGACGCGGCCGCCGCGGGGCTGCCTCTCAACCGCGTCGTCACCGTGGGCTGGACCGGCGAGGACGACCTGCTGCGGCCCGCCGCCGGCGCCCGCGACCTCACCGCCAAGGGCCTGCGCACCGTGACCTGGCACGCGCCGGGCGACAGCTTCCCGGCCTTCGACCAGATCGACCTCCTGGTGATCGATGCTGGGCTGTCGCGCACGCCCAAGGAGGAGAATGCCGGCCCGCTCTACAACCGCGGCGTCTATGCCGGGGTGATCCTGGCCGAGGGCATCCGCAACGCGAAGGCGCTCGCCGGGACGCGGGCGATCGACGGCTCCGCGATGCGCCGCGGGCTGGAGGCCATCAACCTCGATCCGGTGCGCTGGAAGGAGCTCGGTCTCGTCGGCTTCGCCCGCCGCCTGCGCCTGTCCTGCGCCGACCATAGCGGGCGCCGCCCGCTCACCGTGCAGGAATGGACCGGCGCCCGCTGGGTGCAGGTCGGCGACGAGATCTTAGCCCCGCGCGAGCGGATCGCGCCCCATCTCGACGCCGCGGTGGCGGCCCTGGCCGAGCGCGTCGCCACCGAGACCGGCACCGCCGGCGCCAAACCCCGGGAAGCCTGCTCGGCCGCGCCCTGACGAAGTCTTCGCAAGAGTGTTGCGTTGCAGCAATCCACCGATCCTGTTCCGGTTGGTTTCCGCGCACCAGTCCGAACGTCTCTCCGGGCGCGGAATTCTACGTTCCGGACCTTGCGTCAGCCCGTTATCCTTGGGACACTCGCCGGAAGCGGAAGGAAAATGCCGGAATGGTGCGGTGCGGGGCTGTACCCCGGCCGTGCATTCTCCTAGTCCGGGCGCGGCGCGCGGCCCCAGGCGGCCCGCTCGCGCCCCGCCATCGCTCACCCCCGGGAGGAGAACAGCCCCGCGATGACCAGTACCGCCCAGAGCCGGCCCGCGGCCGCCGACAGCCTCGCCTCGCAAGACCCGACCATCGCGGCCTACGACAACAAGGCCCGCATCAAGGCCATCATCGGCTCCTCGTCGGGCAACCTCGTCGAGTGGTACGATTTTTACGCCTACGCCTTCACGGCGATCTACTTCAAGGACGTGTTCTTCCCGGGCTCCGACCCGACGGTGCAGCTCATCAACACCGCGGCGGTGTTCGCGATCGGCTTCCTGATGCGGCCGATCGGCGGCTGGGTATTCGGCCGCGTCGCCGACCGCTACGGCCGCAAGACCTCGATGCTGATCTCCGTGATGATGATGTGCGCCGGCTCGCTCGTCATCGCGATCCTGCCGACCTACGGCCAGATCGGCATCTTCGCCCCGATCCTGCTGCTGCTCGCCCGCATGGCGCAGGGGCTGTCGGTCGGCGGCGAGTACGGCACCTCGGCGACCTACATGAGCGAGGTGGCGCTGAAGGGGAAGCGCGGCTTCTACGGCTCGTTCCAGTACGTCACGCTGATCGGCGGCCAGCTCCTCGCCTCGCTCGTCGTGGTGCTGGTGACGCTGACCCTCGACGACAAGGCGATGACCGCCTGGGGCTGGCGCATCCCGTTCTTCATCGGCGCCGCCGCCGCCGTGGTCGCGCTCTACCTGCGGCGCTCGCTGCACGAGACCTCGACCGCCGCGACCCGCACCTCGCGCGAGGCCGGCAGCATGGCGTCGATCTGGCGCAACCACCGCCGCGCCTTTCTCACCGTGCTCGGCTACACCGCCGGCGGCTCGCTGATCTTCTACACCTTCACCACGTACATGCAGAAGTACCTGGTGAACACCACCCATATGGACAAGAAGACCGCCAACCTGGTAATGACGGCGGTACTGTTCACCTACATGGTGGCGCAGCCGTTCTTCGGCATGTTCGCCGACAAGTTCGGCCGCAAGACCGCGATGCTGCTGTTCGGCGGGCTCACCACGCTGCTGACCGTGCCGCTGCTGCACGCGATCGCCGACGCCAAGAGCCCGGTCGTCGCCTACCTGCTGATCACCGCGGCGTTGATGTGCGTCTCGTTCTACACCTCGATCAGCGGGCTCGTGAAGGCCGAGATGTTCCCGGCCGAGGTGCGGGCGCTCGGCGTCGGCCTGTCCTACGCCATCGCCAACGCGATCTTCGGCGGCTCGGCCGAGTTCGTGGCCCTGACCTTCAAGGAGGCCGGCTACGAGACCACCTTCTACTGGTACGTCACGGCGATGTGCGCCGTGGCGTTCCTGGTCTCGCTGCAGATGCCCGACAGCCGCCGCTCCGGCTATCTCCAGGGCGACGGGACGGCGTAAGTCCAGTCCCACGGAGTACGCGGGCCGAGAGATCGCCCACCTTTCCACTTCGACAGGGTCATCCCGGGGCCGCGCAGCGGAGCCCGGGATCCAGAACCGCAAGTGGTGAAGAACAAGGCGGCGTGCGTTCCGCTTCATCCTGAACAACCTGAGTGTCTGGATTCCGGGCTCCGCTGCGCGGCCCCGGAATGACCCTGTGGGTGTTGATCAGGTTGTGATCAGCAAAAAAGGGCCGGCGCATCGGTGGATGCACCGGCCCGTCTTCCGTCAGACGAACAGGCGCTCCTTCTCGAGCCCCTTGTAGAGGTCGGCGACCTGGGCGCCGTAGCCGTTGTAGATCAGCGTCGGCACCCGCTCGTCGGTGCCCAGCACCCGCTCGCTCGCCTGGCTCCAGCGCGGATGCGGCACGGCCGGGTTCACATTGGCCCAGAACCCGTATTCCGAGGCCTGCAGTCCCTCCCAGAAGGTCTTGGGCCGCTCGGCCGTGAAGGTGATGCGGTTGATCGACTTCACAGACTTGAAGCCGTATTTCCACGGCACGGCGAGGCGCAAAGGCGCGCCGAACTGGTTGAGCAGCGGCTTGCCGTAGACGCCCGTCACCATGAAGGCGAGCTCGTTGTTCGCCTCGGCCAGCGTCAGGCCTTCGGTGTAGGGCCAGGGATAGAAGAACGCCCGCTGGCCCGGCGCCATCGCCTTGTCCATGAAGGTCTGCATCTGGATGTACTTGGCGTCGCCGGTGGGCTTGGCCAGCGCCACCAGGGCGGCGAGCGGGAAGCCGGTCCAGGGCACCGCCATCGACCACGCCTCGACGCAGCGGTGGCGGTAGAGCCGCTCCTCCAGCGCCATCTTGCGCACCAGGTCCTCGAAGCCGATCTCGAACGGCTTCTCGACGAGGCCGTCGATCTTGATCGTCCAGGGCTGGACCTTCAGGGCGTTGGAGCCCGGGGTGACGGTCTTGTTGGTACCGTACTCGTAGAAATTGTTGTAGTCGGCGCTGTAGCGCTCCGCCGTCAGCGGACGGTCGAGGGTGTAGGCCGGGTTCTGCTTGGCCGGGTAGAGATCGGCGGTCTTCACCGCGCCGGTCCCCTCCCCCGGCACGGCGGCGAGCACCGGCCCACCGACGAGGGAGGAAGCGGCCAGGCCGAGGCCGCCGCCGAGGAGCGCCCGGCGGTCGAGGAAGATCGCTTCGGGCGTGGCGAGGCGCTCGGGCATCTCCCAGTCGCGCTTGACCTTGATGTGCATGGTTCGCCCCTTGAAGGCCGTGTCCCGGAGGACAAAAATCTCGGACGGCAGAGTCTCGTAGGGGACATCGGGGCGAATGCCCGGCCGCGCAAGTCACGGTTCGGCGAGGGAGCCGCCGCGGGCACGATCGCGTGTGGGCGGCTTTGGCCCGGGCGGAGACAAGCGCCCCGTCCGCGTGCGATAGAACCTGATGCCCGCCAAGAAGCCGAAACAAACCGCCTTCACGGTCGCCGTCTCGGCCGCCGATACCGGGTCCGCCGCCCCGGGCCTGCGGGTCTACGTCGCCATGGCGACCGACCCGCTCGCCGCCGTGGCGGCCGTGCAGGCGGTGGCGCCGGAGGCAGCGGTGGAGCTGAGCGGCACCCTCTCCGATCGCCTCGCGGCGCGGCTGAAGCTGCGCCCGGGCGAGGTGCGGCCGATCTGACGATGGGCTACACGATCGACGCGACGTCGGCTTCGGTTCCCGTCTCCCGTCTCCCGTCTCCCGTCTCCCGTGGGCCTACGCGATCGAGGGTTCTTGTCGAAACCTGTTTCTCCTGCGCGAGCCGCAGCCACCACCCCCCATCTCCCACCCACGCCCTCATCCTGAGGCGCGAGTGAAACGAGCCTCGAAGGAGGCCTCCAGGGATCGCAGAGACTGCTGGAGGCCTCCTTCGAGGCCGCTACGCGGCACCTCAGGATGAGGTTGTGAGCGGAATAGCGAACTCCGGCGCCTGAGCGGCCATGGATCGGTGACCCTGGCATCGGCGGACGTGCGGGCGTGCAGGCTCCCGTGTAATCTCGGGTACTCCGCCCGCCATGAGGAATATCCCCGGCATGCGCCGACCAAGAGGACGGACGCTCGCCAGCCTCGCCCTCGCGGCGCCGCTGCTCCTTGGCGCCGCCGCGGCGCAAGGCATCTCGTCCCAAGTCTCGTCGCAAGTCTCGTCCCAAGGGATCCCACCCGCCGAGCGCCGCTCCGGCTTCGACCAGATGGCGCCCGAGACCCGGGCGATGCAGGCCGACGACACCGCCAATCCTGGCATGCTCTGGGTCCAGGACGGGGCGGAGCTCTTCGCCCGGACGCCTTCCCCCGGGATCCCCGCCTGTGCCGGCTGCCACGCGGAGCCCGCGATGCGCGGCGTCGCCGCCCGCTATCCGGCCTGGGACGAGGGCACGGGCCAGCCGGTCGACCTCGAGGGCCGGATCAACCTCTGCCGCACCCGCCATCAGGCCGCGACGCCGCTGCCGCGGGAGGGGCGCGACCTCCTGGCGCTCTCCGCCTATCTCGGCCACCTCTCCCGCTCGATGCCGCTGGCGCCCCCGGACGATCCCCGCCTCGCCCCGGCCCGGGCCGAGGGGCGGGCCCTGTTCGAGACGCCGATGGGCCAGCTCGGCTTCTCCTGCGCCGCTTGCCACGATGCGCAGTGGGGCCGGCGCCTGGGCGCGAGCACGATCCCGCAGGGGCACCCGACCGGCTACCCGCTCTACCGGCTCGAATGGCAGGATCTCGGCTCGCTGGAGCGGCGCCTGCGCAACTGCCTCACCGGGATGCGGGCCGCGCCGCTCACCCCCGGCTCGGCGGAGGCGGTGGCGCTCACCCTCTACCTGATGCAGCGCGCAGCGCCCCTCGCCGTGGAGACACCGGCCGTGCGTCCGTGACGGTGGTGGGACGAGGGCCCGCGGCGTATCCTGGCCCCTTCGGGAGGGCGAACATGGCGCAAGACCACGACCACGATCATCACGGCCACGATCACCATGACCACGATCACCCGCACGGCAGCGAGTTGTCGCCGATGGACCTGCGGGTGCGGGCCCTCGAATCGATCCTGGTCGAGAAGGGCTACGTCGATCCGGCCGCCCTCGACGTGCTGATCGAGACCTACGAGACCAAGGTCGGGCCGCATAACGGCGCCCGGGTGGTGGCGCGGGCCTGGGTCGATCCCGCCTTCAAGGCGCGGCTCCTCCAGGACGGCAGCGCGGCGATGCGCGAGCTCGATGTCGGCGGGCGCGGCGGCGAGCACATGGTGGTGGTCGAGAACACGCCCGACGAGCACAACCTCGTCGTCTGCACCCTGTGCTCCTGCTATCCCTGGCCGGTGCTCGGCCTGCCGCCGGTCTGGTACAAGTCGCCGCCCTACCGCTCCCGCGCCGTCATCGACCCGCGCGGGGTGCTCGCCGAGTTCGGCACGAGCCTGCCGCCCGAGACGCGGATCCGGGTGTGGGATTCGACCGCGGAGCTGCGCTACATGGTGCTGCCGATGCGGCCTCCCGGAACCGACAGTCTCGACGAGGCAGCGCTCGCCGACCTCGTCACCCGCGATTCGATGATCGGCACCGGGCTCCCCACGAGCCCCGACCAGGGGTCAGGCGCATGAACGGCGGACAGGATCTCGGCGGCATGCAGGGCTTCGGCCCGCTGGGTCTCGAGGCGGACGAGCCCCGGTTCTACGCTCCCTGGGAGCGGCGGGTCTTCGCCCTGGCGATGGCGATGGGAGCGACCGGCACCTGGAACCTCGATGCCAGCCGCGCCGCCCGCGAATCGCTGCCGCCCGGCGAGTACCTGACCTCCAGCTATTACCGCATCTGGTTTCGGGCCCTGGAGAAACAGGTGCAGCAGCACGGCCTCGTCGGGGCCGGCGAGCTCGCGGCCGGCGCCGCCACGACCCCGCCGGCCCCGGTCGCCCGGGTGCTCCAGGCCGAGGAGGTGGCGCCGCTCTTTTCCCGCGGCTTCCCGAGCGACCGCCCAGTGGCGAATCCCGCCCGGTTCGCCCCCGGCGACGAGGTGCGAGCCAAGGTGATCCACCCGGCCGGCCATACCCGCCTGCCGCGCTACGTCCGCGGCCGCACCGGCACGGTCGAGCGGGTCCATGGCGGCTTCGTCTTCCCGGATTCCAACGCCGCCTTCGCCGGCGAGGCGCCGCAATGGCTCTACACCGTGCGCTTCTCCGGGATCGAGCTGTGGGGCGAGGACGCGGATCCGGGGCTCGCCGTCTCGGTCAACGCCTTCGAGAGCTACCTCGAACCGGCCAGGGGCGGTGCATGAGCGTCCCGCATACGGGCTGTCCGCCCGAGCCTCCGGTCTTCGCCGCCCCCTGGGAGGCGCAGACCTTCGCGCTGGTGGTGTCACTGCACGATGCCGGCCTGTTCACCTGGAGCGAGTGGGCGCAGGCCCTCGGCCGGGCCGGCGACCGGGTGGCGGATTACGCGCTGTGGCTGGACACGATCGAGACACTGCTCGCCGAGCGCGGCCTGACCAGCGCGGCGGCCCTGGAGGCGCGCCGCGCCGCCTTCGCGCGGGCGGCGGCGGCGACGCCGCACGGGGAGCCGATTCGGCTGGAGAACGATCCGGGGCTGGCCTGAGACGTTGAATGCGTGGACTTCAAATACTCCGCGTCGTTCCGAGCTCGGTCAACAGAGCCCGGAGTGGCGCGGGCGATATAGGCTCGGTGGGAGCCCGTCGTAAGACTACTCAGATCGTGTAGGGGCCGCGTACGTTCGGATCACCGATGGAGAAGTCTTTCGGGTTGCGCGTTACCAACGCCAGGCCGTGAACTTGCGCCGAGGCCAGGATGATAGCATCGGGCAACTTGATCCGACGCGCCTGGCGCACCCGCACGGTCTGCTCGCGAACCGCCTCGTCGATCGCAATGACGGTGAAGCTTTGAAGAAACAGACGCGTCGCCGCCTCGTCCTGCGGGCTTGCACCGATCATGACCTCCATCCAGGTAATGACGCTGATCGAGCGCTCTTGATGACGGGCGAGTCCGGCCCGTGCCTGGCCCTGACCGACCAGAAAACCGATCAGGATGTTGGTGTCGTAGAGCGGTTTCACCACTCCGAGCGCAGCCTTTCCTGGTGATCGAGGCCATCGATCGTACGATCGGCCCACGCACCGAAGAAGCGGTCGATGTCAGGTTTGACCCCATGCTTGGCTACGAACTCGGCGATCAGCGATTGCACGAGAGCATCGCGCGACGTGTGCTCGCGGGCAGCGATCCGATCAAGTGCCTCGACCTGCTCCGGCGGTATCTCGACAGTGGTCAGCATTGCATCCTCATCGGCACCCATCATCATAGCAAGCGCGTTGCCGCACGTGAATGATGACGAAGGCTGAAGCGGCCCACCAGACCGCCCGGTGGGCCGAGCGGACCCATCCGGCTCCGGTGAGAAGCCGCCATCGGCGCGCGAGACCCAATCGATCCCCTGCAAACGATCGCCGGCGCCGCCTCTACCCCCGCCCCGCCCGCCGCATCGACACGGTCGCCAGCGCCGCCAAGTCCTTCTCCCCGTCGCCATGCGCCAGCGCGTCGAGCAGGCTGTCGCGCAGGACGCTGGCGAGCGGCATCGGCACTCGGGCGGCGTCCGCCGCGGCGAGCGCCAGGCGTACGTCCTTGGCGCCGAGCGCCAGCCCGAAGCCCGGCGGCTCGTAACGGCCGGCGGCGATCGAGGCGCCGTAGTTCTTATAGATCGGGGCGGCGAAGATCGTGTTCGACAGGAAGTCGAGGAGATCGGGGGTCGCGACGCCGTGCGCCTCGACCAGGGCCGCGGCCTCGCCCATCGCCTCGATCGCCGCGACGATCATCATGTTGCCGGCGAGCTTGACCGCGTTGGCCCGGGCCGGCGCCTCGCCGAAGTGCCAGGTCTTCGCCCCCATCGCGTCGAGGAGCGGCTGGGCGCGGGCGATCGCCTCCACCGAGCCGGCCGCCAGGATGTTGAGCTGGCCCGCCTCCGCCACGTCGGGCCGGCCGAAGACCGGGGCGGAGACGTAAGGGACGCCGGCCCGCCCGTGCACCGCCGCCAGTTCCTCGGCGAGCGCGACCGAGATGGTGCTGGCGCCGAGATGCACCCCAGGCCGCTCGGTCTGGTCGAGCAGGCCGCCCTCGACGAGGACGGCGCGGAGCGCGGCGTCGTCGGCCAGCATCGTCACCGCGGCATCGCCCCGGAACGCCTCGGCGGGGGTCGCCACCGGCACGGCGCCGTGGGCGCGCAAAGCCTCCGCCGCCTGGGCCGAGCGGTTCCAGACCCGGACCCGGTGGCCGGCCCTGACCAGGTTGAGCGCCATCGCCCGGCCCATCCGGCCGAGCCCGAGAATTCCGACATCCATCGCCACACTCCCCACCCTGCGGGTCGGGGAAGAGATATGGCGGGGCGGCCCGGTGTCAGGCCCTCATACCATTTCCGTCTGATGTGTTCAGCTTAGGCATTTATCTTGGCCGTATTGTGTAGCCAGTGGAAGCTTGTGCGCGATTGGATGGTGTCGGGC
>NZ_JBEXZS010000219.1:0-18000 GCF_040593685.1 Methylobacterium sp. EM32
CACGCCCGAGCCCGGGGTGAACTGGTAGTTGTAGCCGATCTGGCCGCCGCCGACGAAGCCGTCGTTGCTGTTGCGGTTGCCGAAGGCGAGCACGCCGGTGGTGGGCACGCCGGCGCCGGTGACGAACACGCTGCTGGCGGCGTTCACGCCGGCCGGCACGCCGACGACGGTCGGGGCGCGGGTGTCAGCGGTGTTGAAGCCGTAACCAGCGTTAAAACCGGCGTAGAAGCCCGTCCAGGTGAAGACCGGCACCGGCGTGAAGACCGGCGGCGGAGCGACGCGACGCGGCAGGTCCGCGGCCGAAGCGGCGGCGGTCAGCGCGGTGAAGGCAGCGAAAGCACTCAGGAGTTTCTTCATGATGGTCCCCAGCAGGTTCCCCGATCGAGGCCAAGCTAGACCATTTCCCTCGCACACGATGTAGCAGTTCAGCCACATCGGTGCGGCAACGACACGGAAGGCGGCGGGAGGCCGGGCAATGTCAAGCCTGCCGGCGAATCATCCCGGGTTTCCCCGCTCATATAACCGTTGTCCCGTTCCCTCCGATTCACCGTTCTGCAACGGGTCGTTGCAGAACGGCCGTCGTCTCAGGTCGGCGGGGTGCCGTTGGCGGAGAGCGCGGCGCCCGCGAGGTAGAGCGAGCCGCAGATCAGCACCCGCGGCGGGCGCTCCCAGGCCCGATCGCCCAAGGAGACCAGAGCCGCCTCGAGGCTCGGCGCCGTCGCGGCGGAGAGCCCCACCCGCCCGGCGATCTCCGCCACCTCCTCGGCCGGCCGCGCCGCCATCTGGCCCGGCAGCGGCACCGCCACCAGGAAGCGGGCGAGGCCGGCGAAGTTGGCGAGAAAGCCTTCCGCGTCCTTGGTGCCGAGGAGGGCGGAGACGAGGACGAGCGGCGCGTCGCCGCGCTCCTGCAGGTCCGCCATCGCGGCCGCCAGGATGCGCCCGCCGTCGATGTTGTGGCCGCCGTCGAGCCAGAGCTCGGCGCCCGCCGGGACGAGGCCGGCGAGGCGGCCCCGGCGCAGGCGCTGCAGCCGGCCCGGCCACTCGATCGCGGACAATCCCGCCTCGAACGCCTCGGTGCCGATATCGCCGAAACCCGCGGCGCGGAGCGCCGCGATCGCCGTGCCGGCATTGACGATCTGGTGGCGCCCGGCGAGCTTCGGCCGGGGCAAGTCGAGGAGCCCGTCCGCGTCCTGGTAGACCAGCCGGCCGCGCTCCTCGTGGGCGGAGAAATCCTGGTTGCCGACGAGGATCGGCCCGGCACCGACCGCCTCGGCCCGGGCGCAGAGCACCGCGTCGGCCTGGGCGTAGTCCTGCGGCGCGATCACCGCCGGGCAGCCGCGCTTGAAGATGCCGGCCTTCTCGCCGGCCACCGCCTCGACGGTGTCGCCGAGATACTCGGCATGGTCGCGGCCGATCGGCGTCACCACGGCGCAGGCCGGCCGGTCGATGACGTTGGTGGCGTCGACCCGGCCGCCGAGCCCCACTTCCAGCAGCAGCACGTCGGCGGGGGCCTCGGAGAAGAGCAGCAGGGCCGCCGCGGTGGTGATCTCGAACACCGTGATCGGCGCCCCGGCATTCACCGCCTCGCAGCGGGCGAAGGCCTCCGCCAGCCGGTCCTCCGGCACGAAGCGGCCGCCGCCGACCGCGCCGAGGCGGATGCGCTCGTGGAACCGCACGAGGTGGGGCGAGGTGTAGACATGGGCCGAGAGGCCGCCGGCCTCCAGGATCGCCCGCATGGTGGCGATGGTCGAGCCCTTGCCGTTGGTGCCGGCGACGTGGATCACCGGCGGCAGGCGCCTTTCCGGTTGGCCGAGCGCCGCGAGCAGGCGTTCGATCCGGCCGAGCGACAGATCGATGGTGCGCGGGTGCAGCGCGAGGAAGCGCGCCATCAGGGCGTCGGAGGATTCCATCGTCGGTCTCGCGGGGGGACTCGGTCTCGCGGGGGAACTTGGAAGACCTGGCCCGCCGCCGGTCCGGCGGCGGGGCGCGAGCGGATCAGGGGCGTCGCCTCACGCCGGCACGGGCTTGGCGTCCTGCCTGACCTCTTGCCTGGTCTCTTGCCGGGCCTCCGGCTGCGCCGCGGCCTCCGCGGTCCCGGCCGGCACCTGCATCAGCAGCCCGCACAGGCCCGCGATCGTGCCCTTCAGGTCGCGCCGGTGCACGACCTGGTCGACCATGCCGTGCTCCTTCAGGTACTCGGCGCGCTGGAAGCCGTCGGGCAGCTTCTCGCGGATGGTCTGCTCGATCACCCGCGGGCCGGCGAATCCGATCAGCGCCCCGGGCTCGGCGAGGTGCACGTCGCCGAGCATCGCGTAGGAGGCGGTGACGCCGCCGGTGGTCGGGTTCGTCAGCACCACGATGTAGGGCAGGCGGGCGTTGTTGAGCCGTCGCACCGCCACGGTGGTGCGGGGCATCTGCATCAGGGACAGGATGCCCTCCTGCATCCGCGCACCGCCGGAGGCCGCGAACAGCACGTAGGGCGTGCGCTTCTCCAGCGCCGTCTCGGCGCCGCGCACGAAGGCCTCGCCGGCCGCCATGCCGAGGGAGCCGCCCATGAAGCCGAAATCCTGCACCGCCAGCGTCATCGGCAGGCCCGAGACGCGCCCGAACCCGACCTTGAACGCGTCGGTCATCCCGGTCTTGGTGCGGGCGTCCTTCAGACGGTCGGCGTAGCGCTTCTCGTCGCGGAACTTCAGCGGGTCGGGCGCCACCTCGGGCAGCGGCACGTCGAGCCAGGTGCCCTGGTCGAACATCAGCTTCAGGCGCTGCTGCGCGGTGATGCGCAGGTGGTGCTCCGAGCCCGGGATCACCCAGCCATTGGCCTCCACCTCCTTGTGGAACACCATCTGGCCGGTCTCCGGGCACTTCACCCAGAGGTTCTCCGGCGTCTCGCGCTTGAACAGCGTCTTGATCTTCGGGCGCACGACCTCGGAGATCCAGTTCATCGCCTCGACCATGATCGCTCCTCGGTCGTCGATTCGTGTCGGTGATATAGGGATCGCGATGGGGATCGCGGCGTCAGCCCGCGCGCCCGGCGCGCACCCCGGCGGCGAGCTCGCGCACGAGGGTCGTCACCGCCTCGACCGAGCCGGGCCCCGCGCGGCCCTCGGCGTCGAGCGTCCCGGCGAGGGCTGCGACGATCGACGAGCCCACCACCACCCCGTCGGCGTGGCCGGCGAGCGCCGCGGCGTGCTCGCCGGTCTTGACGCCGAAGCCGACCACCACCGGCAGGTCGGTGTGGCGGCGGATCCGCTCGACCGCGGCGCCGACGACGCCGAAATCCGGGGTCGCCGTGCCGGTGATGCCGGTGATCGACACGTAGTAGACGAAGCCCGCGGTGTTCGCGAGCACTGCCGGCAGCCGCGCCTCGTCGGTGGTCGGCGTGGCGAGCCGGACGAACGCGAGGCCGGCTTCGATCGTCGGCAGGCAGAGCTCGTCGTCCTCCTCCGGCGGCAGGTCGACCACGATCAGCCCGTCGATGCCGGCGGCCTTGGCGTCGTCGAGGAAGCGGGCGACGCCGTAGGTGTAGATCGGGTTGTAGTAGCCCATCAGGATCACCGGCGTGCCGGTGTTCTCCTGTCGGAAGCGGCGCACCAGCTCCAGGGTGCCGGCGAGGGTCTGCCCACCCTTCAGCGCCCGCAGGCCCGCCGCCTGGATCGCCGGCCCGTCCGCCATCGGGTCGGTGAAGGGCAGGCCGAACTCGACGATGTCGGCGCCTGCCTCCGGCAGGGCGCGCAGGATCCGGAGCGAGGTCTCGGCATCGGGGTCGCCCGCCATCACGTAGGTGACGAGGGCGGCGCGCTCTTCCGCGCGGCAGCGGGCGAAGGTGTCGGCGAGGCGGGTGGACATCGGGGGCGACCTCGGGGGCGGCGGCGCGCCCGCGGATGGGCGCGCGCCGCGGACGGGCGGAACGGATCGCCGCGCCTACACCATCGGGGGCCGCAGATAAAGTTTCACGCCGGCGGAGCGGCCTCCGCCGCGGCGCGCAGGCGCGACAGGCTCACCGATCCCTCCTCCAGCCCGACCCGCTCCTGCCCGCTCGCCAGCATCAAGGCCAGGGCGTCCTTCAGCGAGGCGTCGGGGGACAGGCGCGGCACGTCGCCGGCGGGGCCCGGCTCGGCGTGGTCGCGGGCGGGCAGCAGGGACAGGCGGCGCAGCAGCCGGTCGCCGCCGACGAACTCCGCCGCGAAGGCGTCGGCGGGAGCGGCGAGCAGGGCGGCGGGCGCCGCGGCCTGGACCAGGCGCCCGTCGCGCATTAGCGCCACGGTGTCGCCCATCCGCACCGCCTCGTCGATGTCGTGGGTGACCATCAGGACGGTCTTGTCGAGCTTAGCCAAGATCCCCCGGACCTCGTCCTGCAGGCGGGTGCGGGCGACCGGATCGACGGCGCCGAACGGCTCGTCCATCAGCAGCACCGGCGGATCGGCGGCGAGCGCGCGGGCGACGCCGACGCGCTGGCGCTGGCCCCCTGAGAGCGCGTCCGGCCGCCGGTCGCGAAACTCCGTCGGGTCGAGGCCGACGAGGTCGAGCATCGCGTCGACCCGCTCCGTGATCCGCGCTCGCGCCCAGCCGAGGAGGCCCGGCACCGTCGCGACGTTCTGCGCCACCGTGCGGTGCGGAAACAGCCCGACGCCCTGGAGCACGTAGCCGATGCGGCGGCGCAACGAGATCGGGTCGAGCCCGGCGACGTCCCGGCCCTCGACCAGGACCCTGCCTGTGCTCGGCACCACCAGGCGGTTGACCATCTGCAGGGCGGTCGACTTGCCGCAGCCCGACGGGCCGATCAGCACGCAGGTCGTGCCGCCCTCGACCGTGAGGTCGAGGGCGTCGAGCGCCGGCCGGGCCTGCCCGGGATAGGTCTTTCCAGCGCCCTCGAAGCGGATCATCGGCGGCGCCTCCGGTCGGGATCCTGGTCTGTCTCCGGAACATCGTCCGATCGCGCTGCGATCGGACGATGTTCCAGCTCATTGATTATGCCGCATTTTCTCTCGACGAACCGGTATCCACTTCGTCGGAAAATGCTTTAGCAGCCGTGGCAGATCGACCCGAGGGTGCGCTTCATCCGGCTGTCCCAGGCCTTGTCGCGGGCCGCGGTGGCGGCCTGGGCCTTGCGGAGGGAATCCGCCTGATCGGCCTTCGCGGCGGCCGGCTTGGCCGCGCCCGCGGGACCCGCCCCCTCGACCCGGCGGGGCTGGCGCCGGCCGGTCGCGGGGGGCGTCGGCGTCGCGTCGGGAGCGGTGACGCCGGCAGGCGCGGATCCGAGCGGGGCGGGCGTCTCGGTCTGCGCCGCGGCGGTGCCGGCGGCGAGGGCGAGGAGGGCAGTGGCGAGGAGGAGGCGCATGGCGGGGTCTCGGGGCCGCCCGCTCGGGGGGCGGGCGGCCGGAAAGGGGCGTTCGCTCACCTTATGCATGTTTTCCGCCCGGAGGGACACCGGCGCCGATCGGCGCATCCGGGGCGGCCTGCGCCGGCTGGCTTGCGGGGATCGCGCGCCCGCTCAGGCCGTCCGGCGCAGGCCGAAGGACGGCGCCGGTATCTCGGCCGGTGCTCGGTCCTGGGCCACGATCACCTCCGGCACACCGGCGGCCTCGGCGGTGTCGTACAGGCCGACGAGGCGGGGATCGTCGGCCTCGGCGTTCGAGGCGATCACCACCGCGTCCATCCAGGAAGAGACCGCGCTCACCAGCGGCCAGGTCCCGGCGGCAAAGCCGTCGCCCATGCAGGCGATCACCCAGTCGTAGGCCTCGCCGAGGGCGTCGAAGGTCAGGCCGAGGGCGTCGCGCCCGGCGACCAGGGTCTCAGGCCCGCCGTGGCCGCGGCCGATCAGGTTCAGGCGCGGGCCAGCATCGGGCCGGATCACGGTGGTGAAGTCGGCCCGGCCGGCGACGAGGTCGATCAGGCCCGGACGGTCCTCCTGCGCCTCGTCGAGGCGCACCAGGAGGGCGCGGCCGTGCAGGGATGCGACGCGGCCGAGGCTGCGGGCGAGGCCGTCGTGATCGGCCTCGCTGCCGGTGCCGACGAGGAGCACCCGCCGGCCGCCGCCCGCGGTCTCGATCGCGTCGAGGCGCGCCACCAGCACGTCGAGGTCGTAGCGGGCCTCGAAGGGCAGTTGCGCCGGGGCAGGGGTAAGGGGAGCGTCCTCGACAGGAGGGACCGTCGCGGCGGGCGCCACCGGCCCGGCCGGCGGCATCGCCGCGGACGACGCCAGCTGGGACGGCACCGCCTCGGACGACACCGGATCGGCGACCGGCATCGTCTTCGCCGCCGGGATTGGCGCGGCGGCCAGGACCGGCGCGGCGGCGACGAGCGGCTCGGCGGGCGGGAGCGGCGCGGGCGAAGCGGCCACCTCCGGCTCGGCCGGGCGAGCTGCCGAGGCCGCCGCCGGCATCGCCGGGACGAAGACGGGCGCCGTCGCGAAGGGGGCCTCCGGCACCGGCTCGGTCTCCGGCCGCCGCAGGGGCGGCCGGCCGCGGCCGCGGCCCGGCGGATCGCCGGCGAGCAGCGCCTTGGCGACGACGCTGCCGATGGCGAACAGCAGGGCGATCACCGTGGCGAAGAGGATGATCGGCAGCTTCTTGGGGAAGGACGGCAGGTCGGGCACCACCGCGCGGGAGACCACGCGGGCATCGGCCGGCGCGGCGCTCGCCGCGTCGCGGGCGGCGGCCTCGCGGAAGCGGCCGAGATAGGATTCGAGCTGCTCGCGCTGGGCCTTCGCCTCGCGCTCCAGGGCGCGCAGCTCGACCTCGTCGCCGTTCGCCTTGGCGACGACGGTGCGCTGCGCGTCCACCGCCGCCTGCAGGCTATCGACCCGGCTGCCGGCGATGCGGGCATCGTTCTCGAGCGTGCGCACCGCGCGGTCGGCGGCGGCGCGGATCTGCGTCTCCAGTCCCTCGAGCTGGGCCCGCAGCTCCTTCATCCGCGGATGCTGCGGCAGCAGGGTGCGGGCCTCGAGCGCGAGCTGCGCCTTGAGGCCGATGCGCTGCTCGACGAGGCGGCGGATCAGCTCGTTGTTGGCGACGTCCGGGATCTCGAAGCCGCGGCCGTCCCGCATCATCTCGCGGATCAGCTTGGCCTTGGCGCCGGAATCGGCCTGGGCGGCGCGGGCCTGGGTCAGCTGGGTCGAGATCTCGGCGAGCTGCTGGGCCGCGAGCGGCTGGTTTGCGGTGCCGCCGCTGCCGATCAGCCCGTTGCGGGCCCGGAACGCCTCGACCTTCGCCTCGGCCTCCGCGACGCGGCTGCGCAGGGTCTCGATGTTGGTGCCGAGCCAGGTCGAGGCGTAGCGGGCGGTATCGACCTTGGCGGCGGCGAGCGAGGACAGGTAGAGGTCCGAGATGGTGTTGGCCGCCCGGGCGGCGAGCTCCGGATCCTTCGAGCGGAACTCGATCGTCAGGATGCGCGACTTGCCGGCTGGATAGACCAGCAGCCGCTCGAAATACTTCTCCAGCACCCGGTCGACCGGCTCGCGGTCGAGGGGGTTCTGGGCGAGGCCGAGCATCACCAGCACCTGCTGGAGGCCGCCGACGCCGTTGACCATCGGGTCGAATTCGGGATTGCCGACGAGGCCGAGGCTCTTGATCGCCTCGCGGGCGATGTCGCGCGACATCACCACCTGGACCTGGCTCGCCACCGCCTGCTCGTCGATCGGCTGGGGCAGCTCGCCCCGGTCCTGCTGCAGCCGCGTGAGCGCGCTGTCGCGGCTCTCGAGCAGGAGCTTCGCTTCCGCCGTGTAGCGCGGCGGCACGACCTGCACGAAGGCCACGGCGAGGCCGAAGGCCGCCACGGTCGGCAACAGGATGACGAGCCAGCGCCGGCCCAGCAGCCGGCCGACATCGCCGATCGTCAGCCCGTCCTCGCTCCCGCGCTCCCGGGTCGTCGTGTCGGGGATGTCGGTCCCGCCGAACGTCGCCTGCTTTCGTCCCATCCTGGTCCTCGCCCTGGTCTCGGCGCCGGGATCCTGCGCGTCCTTGCCCGTGGAATCCTTGCTCTTGGAATCCGCGCTCCTGGAATCTTGCCGCCCCCGGCCGGCCAGGCGGTCAGTCAGGCGGGCATGCGGCCGCTCGGCGAAGGGAAAGACGCGGGGCATTGCGGACCGTCGATGAGGAGGCGGGGCTGGCCCAGACCGGGCCTTGCCGCCAGCACACTCGATTAAGGTTGCCGTGCAGTTAAGACCCAAATCCTCTGTGCCGGTCCGCCGGCCGGCGCCGGCAGGTCAGGGTTCATTAACCACGACACTCTAGGCCTGGGGACAAGACGACCGACACGACTTGAACTGGCCGGAAGCGATGAACCGACGCGCCCTTCTCACAGGTCTGGCGACCACGCTCGCGCTCGGCGGCTGCCTGCGTCCCGAGTACCGCACCGCACTCCTCGACGAGACCGGCACCGGCTCGATCGGCGCCGCCTACTCGCTCGCCGCCGGCGACCGGCTGCGGGTGATCGTGTTCGGGCAGGACAACCTCTCGAACATCTACGCGGTGGACGGGGCCGGGCGCATCGCCATGCCGCTGATCGGCCCGATCAAGGTCGCCGGAGGCTCGACCGCCCAGGCCGCCCGCGCCATCGAGGCGCGCCTGCGCGAAGGCTTCGTGCGCGAGCCGCACGTCACCGTCGAGGTCGAGGTCTACCGGCCGTTCTTCATCCTCGGCGAGGTCACCACCTCGGGCCAGTACCCCTATGTCAGCGGCATGACGGTCGAGACCGCGGTGGCGATCGCCGCGGGATTCGGCCCCCGTGCCGCCCGCGACTACGCCGTGCTCACCCGTGAGGGGCCGGCCGGCCTCGTCTCGGGCATCGTGCCGATGACCTACCCAGTCCGCCCCGGCGACACGATCGTCGTCAAGGAGCGGTGGTTCTGACATCTGACGGATCGCGCGAAGCCTTGGACTTGCGCTGACCGGCGGTTAACCACGCCCTCATCCATCGCGGTCCGCGTTGGACTTCCCTCCGTTCGCTTAACTTCATGCCCACGGGCCTTAGGCGAGATATCGGCAGCCGCGCGCCGCGGCGCCGCCATCCGTCTCCGGAGACATGCCCGTGGCCGCCTCCCAACTCCGCCTCGACGCCGACCCCGCGCCCATGGTGGCCGCGCCGGTGCCGCCGCCCGCGGCCGCCGCGCGCGAGCGGATCCTGCACGTCTTCCGGGCCCCGGTCGGCGGCCTCTTTCGCCACGTCCTCGACGTCGCGCGGCTGCAGGCGGAGGCCGGCCACGCGGTCGGTTTGTTCTGCGACGCGAGCACCGGGGGCGCCCGGGCCGAGGCGGTGCTCTCCGACCTGGCGCCGCACCTCTCCCTCGGCATCACCCGGCTGCCGATGCGCCGCAACCCGCATCCGAGCGACCTCGCCGCGCTCGCGGCGCTCTCCGGCCTCGTGCGCCGGCTGAAGCCCACGGTGCTGCACGGGCACGGCTCCAAGGGCGGCCTGTTCGCCCGCCTGGTGCCGGCGCTCGGCGAGGCGGAGCCGGTGCGAGCCTACACGCCGCATGGCGGCAGCTTCAACTATCGCCCGGGTACGCCGCTCCACCGCCTCTACATGATGGCTGAAGGTCTGCTGACCCGCCGCACCGACGTCTTCCTGTTCGAGAGCGACTACATCGCCGGGCGCTACCGCGCCTATGTCGGCCCGACCGAGCGTCTGGTGCGGGTGGTGCACAACGGCATCTCGGCCGCCGAGTTCGCCCCGATCACCCCGGCCGCGGAGCCGTTCGACCTCGTCTATATCGGCGAGTTGCGCGAGGCGAAGGGCGTGCCGGTGCTGTTCGAGGCCCTGGCGCGCCTGCGCCGGGAGCAGGGGCGGCGCCTGACCCTGCTGGTCGTCGGCTCCGGCCCGGACGAGGTCTCCTTGCGCGAGCGCGTCGCCGCCCTCGGCCTCGCCCAGGACGTGCGGTTCGAGCCGCCGCAGCCGATCCGCGCCGCGCTCAGCCGCGCCACCGTGATGGTGGTGCCCTCGCTCGCCGAGTCGCTGCCCTACGTGATCCTTGAGGCCGCCGCCGCCGCCCAGCCCCTGGTCTCGACCGATGTCGGCGGCATCCCGGAGATCTTCGGCCCCGCCGCGCCGGCCCTGGTGCCGCCGCGCGACGTCGTCGCCCTCGGCGGAGCGATCCTGCGCAAGATCGACCAGGATCCGGAGGAGCGTGCCGGCGAGGCCGCGGCGCTCAGCGCCTTCATCCGCTGCCGCTTCTCGATGGACCGGATGGCCCAGGACGGACTCGCCGGCTACGCCGCCGCCCGGGCCCGGCGGTAGGACGCGCCGGGCGTGTCCACCGGGCCTCGCGCCCCGATGCCGCCGATTTTCGACAAACCCGACGCGGTCCCCTTAAGCCTTCCGTCAGGGCTTCCAGGCAGGATCGCAATCCTAACCCCCGGACGATGCGGGATTTTCCCCGTCACGACCGAGCCCGGAATCGTGCCATGAGTGCGTTCGACGTCCGCGACATCCTCAAGACGGTGGCGGCCGACCCGGCCGGGCCGCTCGGTCGCTCCGGCCCGGAGCGCGAGGCCGTGCCGCCCGCCGAGACGGTGGCGCCGGTCCGGCCGGACCCGGTCGTCTCGCCGGTGGTGTTCACCGGCTGCGTCCGGGCCGTCGAGTTCGTCCTCGTGGCGCTCGCCGGCCTGTGCGCCCAGCGCTGGCTCCTCGCCGGCACGGTGCCGCTCCATCTCGGCTACGTCGCGGCGATCCTCGGGCTCGCCGGCCTCACCGTGCTGGTGCTGCAGACGCTCGGCGCCTACGGCATCCGGGCGTTCCGGGCCTTCTTCAGCGTCGGCGCCCGGGTCGTGCTCGGCTGGTCGCTGGTGATGCTGCTCGCCGCCACCGTGCTGTTCTTCGCCAAGCTCGGCGACAACTACTCGCGGCTGTGGCTCGGCACCGTCTATGGCGGTGGCCTGGCGCTGCTCGTGGCCGAGCGGCTGGTCCTGTCGCTGGTGGTGAGCGCGCAGATGCGCCGCGGCCGCTTCGACCGGCGCGTCGCCATCGTCGGCGGTGGCGAGCCGGCCGAGGCGCTGATCCGGGCGATCGAGGCGCAAGCCGATTCCGGCCTCAAGGTCGTCGGCCTGTTCGACGACCGCAACGACGGCCGCTCCTCCGACGTCGTCGCCGGCTACCCGAAGCTCGGCACGGTCAGCGACCTCGTCACCTTTGCCCGGCGCACCAAGGTCGACCTGATCGTGTTCACCCTGCCGATCTCGGCCGAGGCGCGCATCCTCCAGATGCTGGCCAAGCTCTGGGTCCTGCCGGTCGACATCCGCCTCTCGGCCCACGCCTCGAAGCTCCGGCTTCGCCCGCGCAGCTACTCCTATCTCGGTTCGGTGCCGGTGCTCGATGTGTTCGACCGCCCGATCGCCGACTGGGACGTCGTGGTGAAGGGCGTGTTCGACCGTACGGTCGGAGCCGTCCTGCTGCTGCTGCTCTCGCCGGTGATGCTGGCGGTGGCGCTGGCCGTGAAGCTCACCTCGCCGGGCCCGGTCTTCTTCCGGCAGAAGCGCCATGGCTTCAACAACGAGGTGATCGAGATCTACAAGTTCCGGTCGATGTACATCGACCAGTGCGACTACGCCGCGAACAAGATCGTCACCAAGGGCGATCCGCGGGTGACCCGGGTCGGCCGCATCATCCGCAAGAGCTCGCTCGACGAGCTGCCGCAGCTGATCAACGTGGTGCGGGGCGAGCTGTCCCTGGTCGGGCCGCGCCCGCACGCCCTCCAGGCCAAGGCTGCCAACACCCTCTACGACCAGATCGTCGACGGCTACTTCGCCCGCCACAAGGTCAAGCCCGGGATGACCGGCTGGGCCCAGATCAACGGCTGGCGCGGCGAGACCGACACCAACGAGAAGATCCAGCGCCGCGTCGAGCACGACCTGTACTACATCGAGAACTGGTCGGTGTTCTTCGACCTGCAGATCCTGGCGATGACCCCGCTGGCGCTGTTCAAGACCGAGAACGCGTATTGAGCGGGGAGGGGATCCCAAGTCCCCGTTTCCCCGGCGCCGCCGCCGGGCCGGCCCGGCGGCCATGCAGGGCCGGTCCCCCTCGGGGCCGGCCTCTTTCGTCAGCCGATATAGGGCCACGCCCGCAGCGGGCAGGTGCTCTCCGAACCGGGCGCCTTCGCCGCGGTGCCGCCCGCCAGATCGATCGGGACGATATGGGCCGACCAAGCGGGGGTGAGGCCGGTCGGGCCGATCAGGATGACGGCGACGAACAGGATCCTTGCAACGTTCAGCATCGCTCTTCCTTCACCCGGCCGCGTCGGACCGTCGATGGAGGGACCTGTGCGACAGCGCCGTTGCAGGGTGATTGCGTGCCGTGTTGCGGCGGAGAGACCTCCGATCCGGTTCAAAGCCTCCGCACCGAATTCACATCCTCCTTGTCATCCCGGGGCCGCGTAGCGGAACCCGGGATCCATAACCGCTGGCGATACCGGACGAAGCGTGCGCGTTCCGACCTCTGCTGAAGCGTCGGCGGTTATGGATCCCGGGTTCTCGCCTTTCGGCGAGCCCCGGGATGACTCGGAGCTGCGCATTCCGGTGCGCCAGACCGACACTGAGGGCTCCAGGCATCGCCAGCGAGCCCGGCCGGATGACCGGGCTCGCCGCTACTCCGCCGTGGCGTCGACCGTCAGGCGGTCGAAGATCTTGCCGGGGCTCGGGGCGGTGCTGAAATCCATCAGCCCGAGGCCGGCCGGATCCTTGGCGGCGGCGCTCACCGAGAGGCGGCCGGGCTTGACCACGAACCGCGACACCGCCTGGCCCAGCGCCTTGGCGGAGGGCGAGCCGCCGAGGACCGCCGGGATCCCCAGCATCGCGGCGGTACCGTATTCGCGCTGCAGCTCCTCGGGCTTGAGGCTCTGCGCCTTGGCCTGCTGATCGACGAAGCGCTGGAACAGGCCGCCATTCTCCAGGGTGAGGCCCAGGGACTTGGCGCTGGCGCCGAGCAGCGCCAGGGAGGAGACCATCGGCTCGGGGTCGAACACCTCCTTGCCGATCCCGCCGATCGTGCCGGTGATCCGGGCGGTGCCCATGTCCTTGCCCGTGAGCGTCACGTTCTTGACGATGACCTCGCGGGCGGCCTCGTCCCAGCGGGTCTCGGCGGTGCCGGAGAGGTCGAGGCTGGTGTAGCCGAGGCCGGCGAGGTCGGCGAGGACCGGCGCCGTGGTGCCGGGCGGGACCGCGCAGGTGAAGCCGTCGAAGGCGAGGCGCGAGGCGGTCGGCACGCCGTCGCGCAGGTCGCTCATGGCGAGGTCGGCGTTGCGCACGGCGAAGCGCATTGGGCCCGCGGCCTTCAGCGGATCTTGCTGCGGATTGTCGGCCGAGGGCTGCGCCGGCAGGTCGACGTCGAGCGCCTCCACGGCGATGCGGCCGATTCCCGGAGCGTAGCGGCGCAGTTCGGCCTGTTCGAGCGGGCCGGCGGCGGCGCGGCGCAGGCCCTCCAGCACCGGCTTGAGCGACAGGCCCGAGAGGGTCAGACCCTTGAGGGCGACGCGGCCGGCCGGGGCGTCGACGGACAGGCCCTCGGCCCTCATCCGGCCGGCCCCGTCCTCGAGGCCGTAGGTCACGCGGGCGAGGCTCGCCTGGACCGGGTTCGGCCGCTTGCCGCCGCCCGGCGCCGCGAAGGTGACGCCGCTGATCTCCAGCCCGCCGACGCCGATCCCATCGATGAGATCGGCGGCGAGGCCCGACAGGCGGGAGCGCTCCGGTCCCGTCGAATTCCCGTTTCCTCCGCCGGCGCCCTCCGCGAGCGCCCGCACCGACTCCGCCCACGGGATCGTGGTCGGCCGGCCGGTGAGGTCGCGGGCGTCGATGCGGGCGATGCGCAGGGAGGCCCCGTCGGGGTTGGTGAGCGCGATGTCCTCGGCGGTGACGCCGCCATAGATCCGGATCGGGGCCGCATCCGGGCCGCCCGTCTCGGTGAACAGGCGCGCGAGGCCCGGCAGGTCGATCTCGCGGGCGCTCAAGCGGCCGTAGGCGCCGGCGGCGTCGGGGCCCGGCCCCTCGACCGTCAGGGTGGCGCCCCCGGCCTCCAGCGTGCCGATCCGGCCCGCCGCGACGTCCCGGGCGACGACGTCATGGTAGACCGCGACCTGCACGCGCCCGCCGGTCGGCTGCTCGACCCGCAGCACCGGGATCACGATCTCGCGGGCGGAGATTTTGTCCAGGCGGGTCCGCCACGGCGCGGGCCCGGCCGGATCGAGAATCGCCCGTGCCTCGTCCCGCGACAGGGCGGTGCCGCGCAGCTCGAGCTTCGGCGCCTTCAGGGTGACCAGTCCGAGCGGCAGCACGACCTCGTCGAGGGCGACCGTGGCGCCGACCGCGGCACCTTGGGCCGCCGCATCCTGGGTCGGGGTCGTCTGGGCCAGCGCCGGGCCGGCGAAGGGCGGCCGCACCGGCAGGGCGGCCGTCAACGTCGCGCAGGCGAGAGCGCCGAGCGCGGCCCGGGCCACGCCCGTTGTGGAGGAGCGGGTCATGGCGGAGCGTCCCGGATTTGTGGCAGGCGGTATTAAAGGGAGAACGAGGTGCCGCAGCCGCAGGAGGCGGTGGCCTGCGGGTTCTCGATCTTGAACGACTGGCCGATCAGGTCGTTGACGAAGTCGATCGTCGCCCCCTCCATGTACGGGAGCGAGGTCGGGTCGACCAGCACCGTGGCGCCATCGACCTCCACCGCGAGGTCGTCGGCGGCGCGGTCCTTCGCGATGTCGAAAGCGTACTGGAACCCGGAGCAGCCGCCGCCATTCACGCTGATGCGCAGCATCGAGCCGGGGGGCTCGGCGCCCATGATCTCGTTGATGCGGCGGGCGGCGCGGGACGTCAGGGTGATCGGGGTCATCGACGGCTTCTCGGGTGGGGGTCCGGCGTGCGAAGGCAACATAAGAATGCCGGCCGTGAGCCGCAACTGCGGCGCATGAGAGGCAAGGGTGCCGTGCGCGTGCAACAGCGGCGCACGGATGACGAACGGGAGCTGTGACGTGAGACGGACAGGCGAGCGCTGGCGGGCCCCCTACGGCAGCGATCCGTTCGCGTCGCGCGGGCGGCTGATTCCCGAAAGCCCCTCGCCGACCCGCACCGATTTCCAGCGCGACCGTGACCGGATCGTGCATTCGGCCGCCTTCCGGCGCCTCAAGCACAAGACGCAGGTCTTCGTCCACCACGAGGGCGACCATTACCGCACCCGCCTCACCCACACCCTGGAGGTGAGCCAGATCGCCCGGGCGCTGGCCCGCGCGCTCGGCCTCGACGAGGACCTGGCCGAGGCCCTGGCGCTGGCCCACGACCTTGGCCACACCTGCTTCGGCCATACCGGCGAGGATGCGCTGCATGCCTGCATGCGCGATCACGGCGGCTTCGACCACAACGCCCAGGCCCTGCGGCTGGTGACCCGGCTGGAGCGGCGCTACGCCACCTTCGACGGGCTCAACCTGACCTGGGAGACGCTCGAGGGCCTCGTCAAGCACAACGGCCCGCTCCTGACCCGGGACGGGCGGCCGACGCCGCACTACGCGACGAGCGGCATCCCGGTGGCGATCACCGAGTACAACCTCCAGAACGACCTGGAGCTCGCGACCTTCGCCGGCCCCGAGGCGCAGGTGGCGGCGCTCGCCGACGACATCGCCTACGACGCCCACGATCTCGACGACGGGTTGCGGGCCGACCTCTTCACCCTCGACGACCTCCAGGAGGTGCCGTTCCTCGCCGGCCTCCTGGACGAGATCCGCCGCACCTATCCGGGCCTCGAGCGCTCGCGGGTGGTGCACGAGCTCGCCCGCCGGGTCATCACCCGCTTCGTCGAGGACGTGATCGCCGAGGCCGAGCGGCGCCTCTCCGCGTTGCAGCCCCCCGACGCCGCCGCGATCCGCCACGCCGCGGGCCCGGTGGTCGCCTTCTCCGAGGCGATGGCGGCGGCCGACCGGGACATCAAGACTTTCCTGTTCGCCCGGATGTACCGGCATCCCGGCGTGATGGCGGTGCGCCGGCGCGCCGCCTCGATCGTCGAGGACCTCTTTTCCACCTTCCGGCGCGACCCGACCCGGATGCCCGAGGAGTGGAGCGCTGGCCTCGCCGGCTCCGACGATCCCCGCACCCCGCGCCGCGTCGCCGACTTCATCGCCGGCATGACCGACAATTACGCGGTGAGCCAGCACCGCCGGCTGTTTCCCGAGACGCCGGACCTGCACTGGGTGATCTGGCCGGGGTTGGAGGGGTGAGGGGTCGTGCGAGCGCCTCTCGATCCGCGCGACAGGACTGCCATCCACCGGGTCATTCCGGGGCCGCGCAGCGGAGCCCGGAATCCAGAGCCGCGGATGGTTCAGAAGAATTTGGAGACCGTCCCGTCTTCTTCTGAATTACCGGAGTTTCTGGATTCCGGGCTCCGCTGCGCGGCCCCGGAATGACGCGGAGGGCTTCAAGACTGTTGAACAGGCTCCGCCGCCGGTTCAAATCCCGATCACCCCTTCGCAATCACTTTCTGCAGGCAGACCGCATTGGTGTCGCGATAACCCAGGTGGTCGTAGAAGCCGAGCACCCCGTCATTCTCCCGGCGCACCAGCAGCTGCACCTTCCAGACCCCGCGCGCCGCGAGCCAGGCCTCCGCCGCCTCGACCATCCGCCGCCCGAGCCCGCTGCCCTGCTGTCCGGGCGTCACCGCGACGTAGTAGAGCCAGCCGCGGTGTCCGTCCTCGCCGGCCATGGCGCTGGCGAGGATGCGCCCGTCCGCCTCCGCCACCAGGACGGTGCCGTGCGGGCCGCGGCGTGCGAAGGCGATGTCGGTGGCCGGATCGTTCCAGGGCCGCGCCACGCCGGCTTCGTGCCACAGGGCGATCACCGCCAGTATGTCGGCATCCTCGATCTCGCGAATCGTCGGGGTCATGTCGGGCGCTCGTCCCGGGTATCACGCGCTCGGACGGATCATCGGGGCTGATATCGGGGAAGAAATCCTGGCGGAGAGAGAGGGACGCGCTTCCAGGAGGTCGCTAAGTGCCTGAGCCATTGAGATTGCAGCCTTTTTCGGCCTTGATTTGGGGGACACAATGGGGGACGACGTGGGGGACATCACGTTGGAATACCCCTTCACATGCCCTCGAACAAGAAGCTTGGGATGCACCTCGAATGGCACGGCAACCGCATCCGTGTCGTCGTTCGCGTACCGCCTTCCATGGTGGCGAAGGTCGGGAAGACGAAGCTCAAGGAGACGCTGAACACCACCGACCCGCTTGAGGCTGAGCGGGAGAAGGTGGACGTGATCAAGCGCCTTCGTGCGTCCCTGGACGGTACCCGTTCGGTAGCTGTTAGGGCTGACCTGTCCAACGAGGCCCTACAGTGGCGTGAGTTGGTCGAGCGAGAGGATGAAGGTGAGAAGGTCGTCAGCGGCACTGAGGCTGCTGAAACTCCCGTATCCATCCGCGAAGTGCTCTCAGACCGGGTGGACGAGGTTGAGCAGAAGCACGGGTACGATGCAGGACAGACCTTTGCTGCTGTCGCCCTTGGCATCCAAACACCTCTCACGTCCTTGTAGATCGTTGGTTCGAGGAGCGCCATGATATGTCACCCGGCTACCGGGAAGACATCAGGAGAGCCCTGAGCCTCCTCGAAGCATGGTGCTCAGAGAAGCGGACGAACAAGACCGTGGAGGCTATCACCTCACGGGTAGCGGGTCGCTTCATCCATGACAGCTTCATCGCCACGAAGAAGCACCCGAAGTCAGCCAATAAGCACATTACCTGCCTGAGTTCCTATTGGAAGTGGCTGGTGAAGCGACACGGCATCACCGTGAACCCGTGGGCGGGACAGTCCATCTCAGCAAACGTGCCTCAGCGCCGCGACATGCCCACGGCTCAGAAGCGACCCTTCACCGATGCTGAGGTGCGTAAGCTGCTGACGGGCATCCGCCTGCCACGGGAGCGGGATATCTCCATCATCAACGCCCTAAGAGCGTGTTATGAACTTATGATGGAGCGTGAGCGTTGAGGTGGATGAGTGCTGATCGCCCCGCTTATCCATCCGACGTGTCTGATGAGGAATGGGC